>NZ_JAWRVK010000019.1:0-96375 GCF_036663575.1 Halalkalibacter flavus | reverse complement strand
CAACCTTTCTTCTATATAGTGTAACAAATCTATAGAAACTTAACTAAGTTGTGTCCATGAAACTATACTAGCATCACGTACATGAAACACAATACCCCATCATTTTAAAAATTAAAAAGCAATTAGCTTTTTCCAAAAAAATGCATAAACCTTCTTCATAGTTTCTACACAATTGAGTGCAATACTCTATAAAACAAAGCTTGTTAGGCTAATTTAAAATAGGATGTAGAAAGAAGGAAAGCTATTGTTTACTTCAGCTGGTTTATTAACTGGCTTGGGCAGAAACGTACTATTTTGCTTACTGTAAGCCTAAGTACAACGAGTGTTCTCGTATTTAATGTGTTGGTAGCAAGGAGAACTGAACAATACGAGAATGATATACCTGTTTGATTAAATTCGATGTGTACTCCTTAACATGACCGCAAAGTAGAGGTCATGTTTTTATGATGGTATGTCTTTAAGAATGGTGGTTCAAAATGGGAGTGGTACTGTGATGTTGAACATTAAAATTCATTTCCCTTTGTTCTACATGAGTTCTTCATAAAAAAAAACAAACATTGAGGGTAATGTAATTATCTAATCTATAACAAGAAGAAATATGAGGTGTTGTCAAATGTGCGGTTTTGTTGGATATATAAATGAACAAAATAAAATCGGAAATATAGAAAAAAATCAAATAACTAATATGCTTAAGTTGATTCATCATCGTGGACCAGATGACACAGGTTTCTTTAATGATGATCATATCGTTTTTGGATTTAAAAGACTAAGTATCATTGATGTGGAAAATGGAAAACAACCTATCTCATTTGAAAATGAACGGTATTGGATGGTATTTAATGGTGAAATTTATAACTACCAGGAATTGCGTAAAACCTTGAAAAATATAGGTTACACGTTTCAGACTTCATCAGATTCAGAAACGATTCTTGCTCTATTTAGTCATAAAAAAGAAGAAGCTTTTTCTGACTTAAGAGGAATGTTTGCTATTTTGATTTGGGACAAGAAGGAGCAAACGATGTACGGAGCACGAGACCCCTTTGGTATCAAACCATTGTATTATACGAATGGTGAAAGTGAGCATGAACTATATTTCGCGTCTGAGAAAAAAAGTTTTGTAGCACTTGAAAACAATAAATCTTTAAATAAGGAAGCATTACATCATTATTTAACTTTTCAATATGTGCCTGAGCCATTAACGATGACAACTGATACGTTTAAAATCGAGCCTGGCCATTATTTCATCAAAAAGAAAGGGGAGGGTTTAATCCAAACAAAATATTGGGAGCCAATCTTCAAACCAAGTCAAGGCAATCTTGAGACAAGTTCTAAACAGATCGCACAAACGTTAGAGGAGTCTGTAAATTGTCATATGATTAGTGATGTTCCATTAGGAGCTTTCTTATCTGGTGGAATTGATTCCACTTGTATAGTGACATTAGCAAAAAAAATTAATCCTGACATTAAGACATTTACTGTTGGATTTGAGCAAGAAGGTTATCATGAACTAAATCCTGTGAAGCAAACAGTGGAAGCTTTGGAGGTTAAAAATTCTTATTATCAAGTTTCAGTTACTGAATTTATTGAGGAACTCCCTAAAATTATTTGGCATTTAGATGATCCCGTGGCTGACCCAGCAGCTATTCCTCTTTACTTTCTAGCAAGGGAGGCTGCCAAACATGTAAAAGTTGTTTTATCTGGCGAGGGTGCAGATGAACTTTTTGGGGGCTACCGAATATATAAGGAGCCTTTGTCACTTCGTCCTTTATCAACTCTTTCGAATAGTGGCAAAAAAATGATGAACTTCATTATTAATAGAGTTCCACAAAAAGTAAAGGGAAGAAACTATATAGAGCGTGGGCTGACACCGATCGAAAAACGTTACATTGGGAATGCAAAAATGTTTTCGGAAGCCGATAAATTTAAGTTATTGAGCCAATATCGATCAGATTACAACTATGAAAATATCACTATGCCATTCTATGAGCAAATTCAACATCTTGATGATATTACGAAAATGCAATATATCGATCTTCAGACATGGTTAAGAGGTGATATTCTTGTGAAGGCTGATAGAATGACAATGGCGCATTCTTTAGAACTTCGTGTTCCATTTTTAGATAAAGAAGTCTTTAGAGTGGCTGCTAACCTTCATCCCACTTTAAAGGTAGATAAATCACAAACGAAAATTGCTCTTAGAAGTGCTATGAAGCACATTGTACCAGAGCATATTGTCAATCGAGCTAAGCTAGGATTTCCTGTTCCAATTAGACATTGGTTACAAAATGAATTGTACGATTGGGCAAAGAATTTGATTATGGATAGTCAGACTGACTATATATTTAAGAAAGAAGAGATTCTACAGTTGCTTGAACAACATCGTAAAATCAATTTACATGAAAGTTCAATGTTTAAGAGCAAAGGAGATTATAGCCGCCCATTATGGACAGTACTGACTTTCATGCTTTGGCACCAAATCTTTATTGAGAATGTCTATGAGTTTGATACTACTATGGAGCATAGTAGATAATTTTAAATTTTTTCATTGAACATGTTGAATAAGTTTATTCAACATGTTCGCTATTTTTGCTGTATGTTGAACGCTTTCTAACAATGCTTGTTTTCTACCTTAAGTGGGTTTCATGTTCCAGTTTAAATACATATTCCTTTCCCTAATCTTTTAAATAAGCAGGAAACAATATAGAACTAGAAAAAGGAGCGAGAAAGATGAGGAAATATCTTTTACCTTTAAGTTTAATCGTTGTAATAGTAGTTTCAATTGCAATTGTTATTAATCCATTCCAAACAGCTACCGTAGAAGAGGAACCTAAAAGTCAAAAATGGGATGATATTGACCAAGAGGAAGTACTGATGGAGATTGGTAATGAATATGTAGAAATAGTTGATTTACGAGAAGTGGAGCTCTATGAGGAGGGGCGTATATCTGGAGCCATTAATATCCCCTATGAAGAGTTTCAAGACCGCTATAATGAATTAAATCAAGAAAAACGGATTATTCTTATTTGTCATACAGGAAGAACGGGAGTTGAAAGTGCCGATTTTCTTGTGGAAAAAGGATTTGTTAAAGTAGCTAACTTCGGAGGTGGCATGGCTGTTTGGGATGGACCTCTTTCAACAGAATAAGTTCGTTTCCTTTTTAAAACAACAAAGTTCCCCTACTTAGTCTGAGCGAAAAGTAAGTAGGGAAACTTTGTCTTATAATTCCGTAACGATTATAGTAGCTGTCATTCCAGCTGCTTCATGTCCAGGTATGGTACAAACGGCTTCATACGTACCAGTTTTCGGAAAAACAACTGACATATTTTCAGAAGTACCAGGCATCGCATGGAGGTGAAAATCCAACCCTTTAATCTCAAAATCATGTTCCTCTATTCCGTTATTAACTAATGTTAGTGATACCTCCTCACCGGGAAACACTTGAATTAGATCTGGACCAAATTGATATTCATTCGCGCCTACAACTATTTCTTGATTATTTCCATGATCGGCATGGTGGGTTGGGCTGTTATTAAATTCAAAAGTGAAATTGTGAAAACTAAAAATAAACAAACAAACAAGAGCAAAAAATGGAAGAGGGTGTGAAAACAAAGATTGATTGTTCGGTTCTTTATTCAATTCATAAACTAACAGTAAATAGAGTAGAAAGAAAATCCCAACAGTCCAAAGACTCAGAATGTTTAGAAGTTGATTATAATGTTCTGGGGAAATCATAACACCTAACATTGTTCCCATCATTCCCCCCATTACTCCTGAAATGAGTCCATCTATAATCGCGATCAAGGAATATGGGAATCCAGCTATTACACCAACGAACCCACCAATTAACATACTTAGAACAGTTATTTCAAAAAACAAGTCAGGAAATAAAACTGCCGAGAACGTACCTATACTTATTCCGATAATCATTCCAAGAGTCATTGAAACAACCATTCCTATCATATTGCTTAGTTTCTTTTTAAATAGATAGGAAAGACTTATTAACCAAGTTAATAAAAGAATAAAAACAATACCGAGTACGACTGGTTGTAGCAATTTATTCTCTCCCTTCATGTTCATACTGTGAGTTTATTAGCGTAAAAGATTAAATATGTACAAAGGTTACTATTTCGTTATATGTTCACACATCGGGAGAAAGTCGATATAAATAATTTTAACTAGGTAAGGTATAACGTACGTGAGGTGAGACAGGGGCTCATAAAATTAATCATTTTTATTTAAGACGATGTTAACTATACTTAAGTAAATTATCTTCTACTTTTTGTTTTTTGCGGACTTTTTGAAGGGTGAACAAATATTGTTATTGAAGGTCCGAAAATTATGGGCTCCTTCAATAACATAGTCAAGTCATTTCAATATTTTTCATTAGGTTTCGTTTGTCAAAAATCAAAGTAGAACTATAGTAATTACTATATATGCTAAGTAAAATTAATTATTAACTTTCTCGGCGGAGTTCCAGTAATAATCACTAATAATTTCTGCTAAGGCCTCAGTTGTCCGGTAACTTTCCTCTAATGTATTATCTACACCGCCCATTTCAATAAGTATGGAGTTTTCCGAAAGGTCCTGATTATATCTTCCGTTAATCCCAGTCCCATCCTTTATAAGTACTCCTCTGCTTAACCCTGGATATTGTTTTTCGATTAAATAGTGCAAGTCCTCAGCTAGTTTTTGATTCTTCTGATAGTTAGGGTTATTTTTCCCAATAACAAAATAAGTTCGTGCATATTCTATCCCGTTAATTGTAACGGTTGTTATATCTCTGCGTAATGCATCACGATGGAGTTCAAAGAAAAATTCCAAGTCTTGATTGTTTTCCATGGCTGTTTTTATAAGATCTCTTGACGCTTCATAGGACTGAGGATAGCTCCACCCACGTTCGCTTAACATACCACTTATATCAGTTTTGTCGACCTCCGTTCCGATACCTCTCTTTTCTAATTCTTTTCCTAATCTCTCGCCTACTAAAGTGACATTTACATCTGCATGCCAAGCATCGTCCGGTTCAGAGGCGTTTTTTAATTCAGGAAGGAATGATTCCCGACTATGTGAATGGATAATATGAACGACTTTATTCTCTGTTGATTGAGATTCGGCGCTCATATCATTACGTTCATCAGAAGTTTCTTCGTTCATATTTAGCAAACTCTCAGAAGCTGCCTCTCTTTCAGCAAGTATCACATCCATTGGGGGAGCTGATTCAGAAGTAGGCATGTTTGTAAAATCAGATCCTTCTCCAGCGACAACAATCGTTCCATCATAAAAGGAAAACCCAGGAAGTTCTCTTCCTAAAAAAGTTCTAGGATCATCAAAATTTATATTAGTTATAAATTCAAATGCAAATTTCCCTATTGAGGCATTTTGACTTTCAGTTGGCAAAACCTCCGAAAAATATTGATTCTCCATGCTCATAAAATAAAAGAGTGATTCAACGGAGATGTCATAAGTTGTTCGTTTAATAGCGTCACTTGTTAGTGATGTTTGAAAGGTCGTTAATGCTCCAATAATTATAAAAATGGATATCATACTTAAAATCAACATTACTATCATATTTTGTATGGTTGTTGTGCTGTGAGGTTTGCTAGATTTCAATAGAGACCTCTCCTTTCACTCGTTAATAGATATGACAATTAGTAAAAAATTAGAAGAATCAAATTCTACAAAACTCTATTAATTTTAAGGAGAGCTTTTTTATTTATAATAGAAAAAGGGGTATGAGAATAGTTCATAATAAAGGGTTATAGAATAAAGATGAATCTTTTCTGATAAAAAATTCATTGTTTTTACATACTTTTAAGTTAATATGACATTGGATTGTTAATATTAAAAATCTATGAAGTAAGGTAAGAAAAAGATTAAGTATGAGGTGAGATCAATGAAAAAAATACTTATAGTTGATGATGAAAAACAAATGCAATCATTGCTCTGTATATGTATTGGTTCTAGCGAATTTGAGTTAACAACAGCGGGTTCTGGAAAAGAAGCACTTGAATTAATAATAGAGCAACAGTTTGATTTAATGTTACTTGATATCATGATGCCAGAAATGAATGGCTTTCAAGTATTGAAGGAATTATCAGAGAAAGAATTATTAGTCCCTACTATTATTATTTCAGCTATTGGTGAAACAGATCAGGTGGTAGAGGGGTTAAACCTTGGGGCATCTGATTATATTACGAAGCCGTTTGAACCGAAAGAACTAGTGGCCAGAGTTAATTCTGTACTTCGACGTATAGAACCTTTACAACAGGTAGAAAAAAGGAAGGGGATGTTTGGAATTATTATAGATCAGTCGCAGCAAAGGGTTTCCTACAATCAGAATGGGATTCCACTGACGAAAAAAGAGTATCAGCTTTTTAGTACCCTTCTATCCAACCCTGGACGTGTTTATACAAGGGAACAACTCTTTTACCTTGTATGGGATGAGGCAGATGATCGTGATTTCCGAAATATTGATACCCATATTAAAAACATCCGTGACAAATTAAAAACAGCCGGGCTTGACAACACTGTCGTGGAAACAGTATGGGGGATTGGTTATAAAGTTCCTCAACGTGAGGGATTGAGTATATGAAATTGTCGACTAAAGTGAGCTTGCTTGTACTTTTGTCCGTGGTATTGATTATAGTCATGATGGGTTTCTCTTTTTACACCCTTTCTAAATCATTTTACAAAAATCAACTGCAGGTGGAAATTGAGCATAGACTTGACGCACACCGCGAAGTAGTAGAACTGCATACGGTGCCAGAAACGCTAGAACATGTGATGATTATGGAAAAAAGAAATCAAGATAATTCATTTATTGTGTTTGATGCGAATTTCAATGTTCAAAATAGTACTCAACAAGTTTCAAAGGATATGATTGATCGATATCAAAGTTGGATTGTTAGCCTTTCTGAACGCTCGAATGAAAAAACAGAATTTGTTAACACCATGACCGAACATATTCCCCATATCTGGTCATACGAACCGTTTGAAATCAACGGAGAGTTGGGAGGGTATCTATTTATTGACCAATATACTGGTAGCTTTGAAGAAGCTAGATTAACTCTTTTAGGTATTACAATGTCAATGGGATTGATTACACTTTTATTTTCGGGTATGTTAACAATTTTCTTGTCAAAAAAGATTACGCTTCCACTTAAGAACGCACGGGATTTGACAAAGCAAATAGCAAAAGGGAACTTTGATGTCCACCTTTCTAGTAGAGGAAATGATGAAATAGCCGATTTATTAAGACATATTTCTACTATGGCAAGACAACTTAAAGAATATAAAGATACAAGACAACAATTTCTAACCAACGTCTCCCATGACATCCGAACACCACTAACATATATTAAAGGCTATGCTGCATTGTTAAAAGATCAGAAGGTTGAAGCAGACCTTGTTCATGAGCAGGCAACAATTATTCACCAAGAAGCTGTACGAATGGAAAGTTTAGTAAAGGACCTGTTTCAATTAATGAAGTTAGAGGAAGGGAAAATCCCGTTGAATATTCAGGAAATCGATCTTGTAGATTTCATTCAAGAAGTTAAAAAGAAAGTAACATTAGCTACTGATGATAAGAAAATAGACATACTCTTTTCGTACGCCTACCCAACTCTTCTTGCTAACATTGACCCAGATCAGTTTGAACGAGTCTTACTTAATCTTTTGAATAATAGTATAAGACACACAAACCTAAATGGGAAAATACAAGTTAGACTAGAGAAGAGAAACAAAGAAATAATAATTGAAATTGAAGACGATGGCGAAGGAATTCCAGCTAAGGATCTTCCCTATATATGGGACCGTTTTTATCGAGTAGACAAATCGCGTTCCAGAAAATACGGTGGTAGCGGATTAGGGTTAGCTATTACTAAGCAAATTATTGAACTGCATGGTGGAACAATACAAACCAAAAGTATGGTTAATGTAGGAACGGTCTTCACCATTAGATTAAACAATTCTTGATATATCGTTATCAAAAATGGATGGACTTAACAACCAGCGAGCAGAGTAAGCCCTTTTTTCATAAATAGAAATCGGCTCAAAAATAAATTTCCAAAGAAAGTATTCTAATCTTTTGTACTTCTTCATATTTCCATCAATATTTTTTGTTACATTTTTTATGAAAAATCCTTAAAGTTCTGTAGGGAAGCGAATTGATGAAAGGGGTTTGGAAAAATGGATTTAGTTACATTCCTTTTACTTGGTGTTCTTGTGCTCTTAAGCCTGACTTGTGTTAAAGGCATGGGTAGTGATAATAACCAAAATTTAAAAACTTCATATTTTCTACATAAATGAACGATAGAATGATAGTTCTTGATCAGAGTAACAATACAAGAAAAATTAAGCGTCAGGGTCTATGGTGATCTCATAAAAATACAAGATCATTATGAAGACAAATAGAGGAGGGGAAAATGGAAGATCGGCTTATATATTACTTTCAAGAGTATGAACACTTTGCAATCTTAATTAGTATTGGAATTAGTATTATTGTTGCAGTATTAGGAGTTATTCCAAGTTTCTTTGTGACTGCAGCGAATCTTATCTTTTTCGGGTTCTGGATGGGGACATTTATTTCTTTTGTTGGAGAGTCGCTCGGAGCCATCATAGCATTTTATTTGTATCGAAAAGGGTTTAAACAATTTTCTCAGAAGCCATTGGACAAGTACCCGAAATTAAAACGGTTAGTACATGTAAAAGGAAAAGATGCCTTTTATTTAATTTTATCCCTTCGCCTTCTTCCTTTTGTTCCTTCGGGTCTGGTTACTCTTGCTGGAGCCATTGGTAGTGTTTCATTTATCACTTTTGCTATTGCAAGCTCAATAGGTAAAATACCTGCGCTTTTGATTGAAGCGTATTCGCTTTATCAGATTACTCAATTTGAGTGGCAAGGAAAAATGATCCTTAGCATTGCAGCGATTTATTTAATTTTTGTTGTTTGGAAAAAAAGGAAGCAACCCACTTCTATATGAATGAGTCACTTACTAATAAAGTTTAAGACCTGAAATCTCGCTAAGTTGTAATTGCAGTAATAACACAGAAAGGATAGGTATTTTAATAAATGAGGTATTTTTACATTGCTGCACTAGCAGTGGTATTTGTAATCTTAATTGTAATTTATAAAGAAAATTCACTATTAACAAATTCTACAAAAGAAGAAAATAAAGAAATGTTATTAAGTGACTACTTATCAACAGACGACGGAAAAATGAAGAATAAGAACGGTGATATAGATAGTGCTCCAATAAAAAATAGTATCGATAAAGGCGAACAATCCCAAGAAGATCTTGCTAAAGATAAACCATGGGAATCTTACACGAAAGAGCAATTAGATGATGTTCTTTTATTGGTAAATAAAGAGCGGGATTTACCAAAAGACTATGTACCTTCGGATTTAGTTGAGCCAAATGTCCCCTTTCCGTTCATTGAGGAGCTACCTCAACGCTTAATGCGACAGGAAGCAGCGGCAGCACTTGAAGATTTATTTAAAAAAGCCAATGATGAAAACTTAAATCTTTATGCTCAATCAGGGTATCGCTCTTATGAACGACAGGAGAGTATCTTTGCGTATTATGTTGAGAGAAGCGGTGAAGAAAAGGCAAGTCGAGTAAGTGCGAATGCTGGGCATAGTGAGCACCAAACTGGTCTAGCAATGGATGTTACTAGTCCGGAAGTGAACTTTCAATTAGTTACCTCATTTGAAGATACTCCTGAGGGTCAATGGATTAAGGAAAATGCTGCGCAGTTTGGTTTTATAATACGTTATCCAAAAGATAAAGAAAAAATTACAGGTTATCAATACGAGCCATGGCATCTTCGATTTGTAGGCAAAGAGCCAGCCAAAGTAATTCATGAACAAGGGTTAACGTTAGAAGAATACTTAGGATTTGAGTAAGCTATGAAGAGTAGATTTTAATTAAAATAAATACTAATATTTTTTACTTAGCTCCCTACTCGAGGGGGCTTATTTACGTTTGGTGTCATGTTAATAATTAAATTTTGAACAAATGTCCTTTAATACTTCTGCCTTGTGCAACTTGGTAATATTTACTAGCTTTATGTAGAGTGGTCTATTAAATAATAAGAAAGAAGAGAGGAGATGTAAAATGACCACTTTGATTGAATCAACTATACAGCAACATCAGGCGTGTATTGATGCTTGCAACAAATGTATGCAAGCATGCGAAGAATGTTTATCATCATGTCTAAAAGAGCCTGATGTACAAGCTAGAACTCACTGTATCAATATGTTAAGAGACTGCGCAGATATTTGTTCAATGACATCTCAATGGATGTCTCGTGGGAGTATGTTTGCAAAACAATTTTGTGAAATGTGTGCTATGATTTGCGAAGCCTGTGCTACTGATTGTGAGAAGTTCCAAGACGATCATTGCCAGGAATGTGCTACTTACTGCCGCAAGTGTGCAGAAGAATGCCGTAAAATGGTAGCTTAAAATCGAGCAAAAGCAGGTGACCAAGGTTGCCTGTTTTTGTTCACTGATTTGCAAGAGTTTTATCATTTACATCCTGTGCAAATTGATTTGTATACGTATGAAGTAACGCTCCCTCTTCGTGATCTTACATCTTATAAGGCTTTTGTTGATATAAATCCGAAAGGGAAACATTATCTAATTGAACCGTATGCAATAGAGGGCAATATACTTAATCATACTCATATGAATCTAATTCCTAACAAAGAAAAGATAAAGGAGGTTAATGGGAAGTTAGTTGAAATGACTCATGTCCATTGAAAATCGGAGAAGATGTTACACTTCCTCAAAGGTGAGAAACCTGAACCTTATCTAGGGGCTCTTGCATGTAGCAATCATTGATGATGAAGTAAAGCAATTTATTCATGTGCATCCTAATTCAGATCATGAAACAGTATTTGTTGCTCAATTTATAGATAGTGGTTTTTACAAACTATGGGTTGAGTTTAAATTTGCAGAACAAATAATTGCTTTTCCTTTCTGGATAGAAGTAAAGGAAAAGTAAAGGCATGAAATATTTTATCAAACCTATCAGAGACTTGAATCTCAAAAATTCTTGTCTTTTTCTTTTTGCTTTTACTTCTACAAAGGCTATTGTAAATATAAAACGAATACTAAACAATCTGGTGATTGGATAGAATTAAAAATAATAATCAGCAATGAATTAATAATTGTCTCCATGTTCAATATTTGGTTATTTGGTTTCTTATTTGAATCGAAGTTAAATATGAACACAACCTTGAAAAAGCAGCAATCACTTACAGATAGGTAGGAATAAATCAGATGGGGAGGTTTTTGAATGAGTTTACTGTTTTGTTTGAATTTCTCTAAATTCAAACGGTGTAATCCAGATAACGACTTTTTATTACAGATATTTATATAGAAACTATGAAGAAAGCAAGGTAATCTATTGAACAAAAAATATTTAATATTTGCTTTTGTGATTGGAATCACATTTGTCGTATATCTCTCCTTTTATACTTACATTTATAAAGATCTAGGGAGGGAAATAGATGAAAAGAAAAATGTGCTTTATACTCATCATTTTGACGTTTTCACTTTTGTTTGCTGCTTGTGGGCAGAACGCTGAAAGCGTGAGGAGTAACGAAGAAAATGTAAATGCAGAAAACAAGTTGAACGATGTTATCGAAGAAACAGTAAAACAAGTGGATGTGGGGGATGAAGATTTCGAAGAAGAGTACATTGTTGTAGTCGGAAATGAAAAGGATGGGACTATGTCTGTCATTTTCTATCCAGAAGAAAGGCAAGAGCTTGTTTACCTTGATGGGGAAGCACATAATCTAGAAGTCAATGTTGAGTCTCAATTAATTTGGGTAACCATTAATCCGCCACATGGGGATAATGAAGATGAGGAACATAGTCATAGCCATGAAGATGATGATAACGAAGAAGAAGATAAGGTAAAACAAGAAAAGGTTGTAGCATATGATATAAACACATTAGAAAAAGTGGAAGAAAATCAGGTAGGGAGCCATCCTGCACATGTAACGGCTACAGAGAATGGTGAGATCGTTGTCGTAACCAATTCAGGTGATAATTCTGTCACGGTTATTAATAGAAAGACAGATGAAGTTGTTAATGTAGAAGTGGGAGAATATCCGCATGGAGTAAGGATATCGCCCGATCAACAATATGCTTATATAGCGAATATGCAAAGTGCTGATGTTAGCATTATTGACTTACAATTGAATGAAGAAGTTAATCGAGTACATGTAGGAGAGGGTGCTGTTCAAACTGGATTTTCCCATGACGGAAAGTATGCCTTTGTTGGATTGCATGTTGATAACCAACTAGCTGTTATTGATACGTCATCACAAGAAGTAATCAAACACATTAATGTCGGTGTAGGTCCAGTACAAATGTTTGCTAGTTACGATAATCAATATGTCATTGTTGCAAATCAAGGAAGTAAAGAGAACCCATCAGATACGATCTCTATTATAGGACTTGATACATTAGAAGTTGAAAAGGAGCTTTCCTTAGGAAAAGGGGCACATGGTATCGTTATTTCTAAGGATAGCCAATATGCCTTTGTAACAAATATGTTTGAAGATACGGTTTCCGTTGTTGATTTAAAAAAGTTAGAAGAAGTTAAACGATTAGATGTAGGGGAATACCCTAATGGAATTTCTATAAACTAGAGGAATAGCCTTAAGAAGTTGTAGGTAAACTTTTTAAGGCTTTTGCATTGTTAAATTGTTAATATATATGGCCCCCTAAATTCGGCTGCCAGCGCAAAGGCAGGCTTTACAATGGTTCCCGTTTTCTTACTAGAGAATTTGTCTGACAGTTCTTGAGAAGCTATTTCTATACCTTTAATAGAACCTCTAATAAATAACACCTCGACGATAATCCTTTCTTCGAGGTTCTTCTTGCTTACTATACAATTTTCATTGTCACATGAAAGAATTTTTTCTCGGTGCTTGTCGAAAAAACTATATATATTTCGCATTTTTTAAATTTTTTCTTCATAGTTTCATCACAATTCTTCGTTACAATTGCATAATATTGAATCATTTTTATCAATTCTTACGGCAGTAATTAAGTGAAAAAGTGAAAATGCTATTTAAGGAAGCTTCATGAAATTGTTGTTTACTATAAAGCGAGGTTCGTAATATGTATGATGTATTTAATTCTATTAGCCGATTATTATATGATCCTTTGATTCAACTAACGTATGGTTTTGAACATATTCCGATTTTAGCAGCACTTGTTATTGGAATTCTAGCAGCCGCTGCTCCGTGTCAATTCACCGGAAATGTAGGAGCCATTACACTCTATGGGAATCGCTCTATCCAAAAAGCTATTCCATGGTCAGAAGTCCTATTCTTTCAACTTGGGAAAGTCGTTGTTTTTTCGGGGTTAGGATTACTTGTTTGGATATTAGGTTCTGAATTTCAACAAGAACTAATTGCTTACCTTCCGTGGGTACGTAAAATACTTGGACCCATTTTTATCCTAATTGGTTTGTATTTAGTGGGGATTATTACATGGAAGTGGTCTATCGGACTAAAACAAAAAGAAACTGGTGGTAATAGAAGAGGAAAATGGGGGGCATTTCTTTTAGGAAGTAGTTTTTCATTAGGGTTTTGTCCAACAATGTTCTCGATCTTTTTCTTTTTGTTAATGCCACTAACCCTTTCTACTTCATACGGATTCATTTTACCAACTGTTTTTTCGTTAGGTACATCGATCCCCTTGTTCATTACGATGTACCTCATCTGGACTTTTGGATTAAACGGGACACTTTTGAGAAATGGAAGAAACATCGGAAAATGGATCCAGCGAGTCGCGGGGATTTTTCTGATCACCCTTGGGATTTTAGATACGATTACTTATTGGGGGATTTAAGAAAGTATGTGCATTTTTTAAACCATGATCTTAACCTAAAAGAAAAAGTTTATTTGAGGTTTTCTCTTCAAAATTTCAACACATTTACTTTTTACAATATAAGTAATTTAAAAATTAGGAGGTATTGTCTATGGAAAATGTAACTTACTATCTTCCACTATTATTATGTCCTTTAATGTTAGTGATGTTATTTTTCTTTATGAAAAGAATGTCTGATGGAAATAACACTAATAAGAGTGAACCAAATGCAAATGATTTACAAAAAGGCATGAATCACTTAATGGAGCAAAATCAAAAATTGATGAAAGAAATTGATACTTTAAAAAGGTCACAGTAACGGAGGGGATTAGGTTTGAAGGAAGTATCAATTTTTGTTCCGATCATACTTTTATTCTTACTAATAATTGCGATGATGATTCACTCTTATGCTAATATCAAAAGAAAACCAGAAGTTTTTAAACTTTGGATTAACAAACCGGAAGATCCCTTTGGTAAACGGGAAAAAAGAACCTGATATTGTTGAAAGAATTTTATAGTAAGATCAATTAGTGGAGGAGACTTTTAATTGAGTACCTCCATTTTCTTCTTTTCAAGTAGATTTGTGTAAGTATTAGATTATATTCTTTTATAAGAGAAGAGGCAAAAACATGAATACTTAAATTCTAATTGTTGATGACGAATGGAATATGAGAAATTTAATCCTAATTCACTTATCCAAGCAAGGTTTTCACATAGTGGAAGCTATTAATGGGAAAGAAGCACTTTCGGGTTACCTTCTGTCTTAGTCGTAGGAACAATGGGGTTTTCGGGAATATCTCAAGCTAATGAAGACCATGGTATGATGAATTTGAAGAATGGTAATGGCATGATGAATATGATGCAAGGTATGAATTCCTTAGATGGTGAGAAAATGATGGAAGTATGCAGTAACTTTATGGAATCATATGGAAATAAAGAGATTGAAACAAATTAGGAGCTCTAATAAAAGCTTTCAAATATATGAGGAAGGAGAAACCGAGACTGCTGAAAATATATGCGTTATGAAGTTACCGCAATGAAATTAAAAAGATTAGGGAATGATTTTGAACATTCCCTAATCTTTTTTGTGTTTTGAGTCTAACAAGGAGCAAATTAATAGGTCATTTCTAACCCATTAAGGTTGCTTCTTATCTATTCGATTAATTTTCATATTTAAATAAGCATTCGGGTTGATTACCATAGGGGGGTATGGTAAATTTGAATTGGAAAGAAAATACTTAGTTTGTGGAGGTTAAAATAATGGAGCAAAAAACATTAAAAGTGAACGGATTGTCATGTGGGCATTGCATTAGTACGATAGAAAGTAATATTGGAAGTTTAAATGGTGTCAACTCAGTAAAAGTTCTACTGTCTGAAGGAGAAGTAAGCCTTAATTATGATTCTAATGTTATTTCATTAGATAAAATTATTCATGAGATTGAAGAACAAGGCTATGATGTAGAATAAATTCGAGTGGGAATCACTAAGTAAGGTCAAACGATATTTAGTAAGACCTTCTTCACTATTTTCATAAATAAGGCATTCAAGCTATTAGCAGAATTAAAAGCAGAGAGAAAACACAAGCTTGTGATGTACCTCACATATATTCTACACATTCTTTTGGTAACCTATAGGAGAAATATGACGACATGAACGTGTTAACAGACCCGTAAAGGAGGGAAAATCAGTTGAGTAAGATGATATTCTCAATAAAAGGAATGACCTGTGCCTCTTGTGTAAATCGCGTAGAAAAGATGATATCAAAAGTAGAGGGCGTTAAATCTGTTAATGTAAACCTTGCGGCTAATCAAGCTCAAGTTGAAGCGGATGAAACAATAGAAATGTCTGAGGCAATTATAAAGGCTATTGAGAAGGCTGGTTATGATGCTAAGCCCATTGATAACGATGATCAAAGAAAGGTCCTGTTTTTTGTAAAGGGAATGACGTGTGCATCATGTGTAACGCGTGTTGAAAAGGCTATTGCAAAAGTAGATGGTGTGCAATCCGTTAATGTGAACCTGGCTGCTAATCAAGCTCAGGTTGAAGGAGAAAAAGGAATACTAGATCCCGAAGCTGTTATAAAACGAATTGAAAAAATAGGATATGAAGCATCAATTATCAATGAAGATGAACAAAGAGAAGAATCTGATGAGCAAGGGGAAGAAACGAGAAAGCTGCTAAAAGATTTTACTGTAGCAGCTGTCTTAACAACCGTTGTGTTAGTTGGTAGCATTCCTCACATGATGCATGGCTGGGGAGCATGGGTACCGATATTTTTGTCTAATCCTTTATTCTTACTTGTATTAACGAGTTACATCCAACTCGTCCCTGGTTGGAGGTTTTACAAAAATAGCTATAAGATTATAAGAAATGGGTCAGCAGATATGAACGTATTAGTAGCTATGGGTACGTCAGCTGCATGGCTTTATAGTGGTGCGATGACGTTATTTCCGGATCAACTTACAGCAATGGGGTTCCCGTATCAACTTTATTACGATGTCACAACCGTTATTACGACGCTCATCCTCTTAGGACGTTACTTTGAAGCGAAAGCAAAAGGGCAAACCTCTACTGCAATTAAGAAATTAATGAGTTTGCAAGCAAAAACAGCCAGAGTGATTAGAGATGGAAATGAACTTGAAATTTCTGTTGATGAAGTAAAAATTGATGATGAGATCATTGTGAGGCCAGGCGAACGTATTCCTGTAGACGGAGTCGTCACAAAAGGTAGATCAACGATAGATGAATCAATGTTAACCGGTGAGTCTATCCCAGTAGAAAAAACAGCTGGGGATGAAGTTATCGGTGCGACCATCAACAAATCTGGAAGTTTCCGTTTTCGTGCAACAAAAGTAGGGAAAGAAACGGCACTCGCACAAATTATTCGAATGGTTAATGAAGCTCAAGGTTCGAAAGCTCCCATTCAACGTGTCGTTGATTTAATTTCTGCTTACTTTGTACCGGCAGTTTTACTAATAGCGGTAGTCTCATTTATTGTTTGGTATTTTGTCGGTCCGGACCCAAGTCTAATCTTCGCATTAACTACCTTTATTGCGATTCTTATTATTGCTTGTCCTTGCGCGTTAGGTTTGGCAACACCTACTGCAATCATGGTTGGTACAGAAAAAGGAGCTGAAAATGGCATCCTAATTAAAAATGCTACAAGTTTAGAACGTGCCCATAAAATTAAGACCGTTGTTTTAGATAAGACAGGTACCATAACGGAAGGCAAGCCAAAACTAACAGATATTATTACAACTGATATAGTAAGTGAACAGGAACTGCTGCAAGTCGCTGCCTCAGTTGAAACTGCATCAGAGCATCCATTAGGTGAAGCAATTGTGGAAGCTGCCAAAGAAAAAGACCTTCCTATAAATGACCCTGAATCTTTCGAAGCTATTGTTGGTCACGGATTACTTGCTACACTAAAGAAACAAGAGATCTTAATTGGTAATATCAAACTGATGAACAAGTACAATATTGATTTGGGGTTATACGAAGAAAAAGCAATAGCTTTAGCTGATCAAGGGAAAACACCAATGTATGTAGGGATTGATGGGGAATTTGCAGGGATCATAGCAGTAGCTGATACATTGAAAAAAGGAACAATCCCAGCTATAAAAGCCTTAAAGTCAATGGGCATTGAAGTAATTATGTTAACCGGTGATCATAAACGAACTGCCAAAGCGATTGCAAAGGAAGCTGGAATTGATAACTATATTGCTGAAGTATTACCTGAGCATAAGGCAGAAGAAGTTAAAAAGCTACAAGGAGAAGGAAAAATGGTGGCCATGGTCGGTGATGGTATCAATGATGCTCCTGCACTCGCTCAAGCCGATGTAGGAATTGCCATTGGAACGGGGACAGATGTTGCGATGGAAACCGCTGATATTACATTAATGCGTGGTGATATTAAAAGCGTTGTAACAGCCCTTAGACTATCTAAATCAACGATGAAGATGATTTGGCAAAACCTTGGGTGGGCTTTTGGTTATAACATTGTCTTGATTCCAGTAGCAGCAGGTTTACTATATCCTCTATTTGGAATTCTACTAAATCCAATGTTAGCCGGGGCAGCAATGGCATTTAGTTCTGTTTCAGTGGTGTTAAACACTCTAAGACTTAAAAAATTCAAATCAACGATTGAGTAGAGTTGAATTGGATAAGATAAAGCAGGAGAGTTTAACTAAAGAGGTTAATGTTAGAAAGGAATGGATAAATTGAAAAAAGTAAAAGCTACTAAGTTGATGTTAATTGTATCTTTCTTACTTTTAAGTATGCTCCTTGCCGCTTGTACCCAAGCCGAAGAAGATCATGCGGGTCATGGAAACGATCAGAATATTGAGCACGGCGAAGAAATGGACCATGAAGGGCATCATGATGACTCAGTTGAGGTAGATAGATCCAATTTAGAACAGGAGGCTGCAAAAGCTCCAGACAACCTTAACGATTTAGCAACTGATGAATTAAAAGTCGTAAATACTAAAAACATTACTCGAATAAATGAGGATGATCCTATCCAATTATCCATTCATGTATCACAAACTGTTTGGCCAGCAACCCATGAGGAAAATCAACCTGGAACAGTTATTTTGGCTCCGTTAAAGCAATGGCAATATTCCTTAGCCGCCCTAACGTTGGTTCACCATCCTAATGATGGACCTATGCTGTATTGGGACGGAGAAATTTCTGACGATGTGTTAAATGAACTTAATCGACTACAACCAAAAGGAAATAGTGAAGACATTCAAGTGCTAGTGGTTGGGGATCTTCCAGAAGCTGAATTGAATAAATTAAACGCATATAATGTTGAACAAGTACAAGGTGAAAATGCAGCTGATTTCGCTAGAAACATTGAAGAAAAATTCACAGAAACTATTAACGAAGTTCATCCAAATGTAATAATTGGTTCTTCTGAAGAAGAAGCAAAAGAATATACGATTTCTGCTGGAAATTGGATTGCTCACATGAACGAATCTTTACTTTATGTAGACAAAGATGGTATCCCTCAAGAAACAATTGATGCTCTTAATGGAAGAGAGAATGGGGTAACGATCTATCTTGTAGGACCAGAAGATATTATATCTGATGAGATTGCTCAAGAGTTAGAAACGTATGGAACGGTTCACCGCATTGAAGGGGATAATGCAGCAGCTCAATCCATTGAATTCGCGTCATATAAAGATGCTGAAACAGACTTTGGTTGGGGAATTACTAGTCCTGGTCACGGTTTTGTGTTTTCGTCAACTAATACACCTGACCTTGCAATTGCAGCTGCTCCTTTTGCTCATTTAGGAAAGCATGCTCCATTGATTTGGTTAGATGAAGGGGAACTTACAGATGAAGTTTATCAGTACCTAGCAACTGTTAAGCCCGCTTTTAGTGAAGATCCTACAGAAGGTCCATATAATCATGGTTTTGTGATAGGAACATTTACGGATATTTCATTTACAATTCAAGGCATACTAGATGAAAAACTAGAAATTGTATCATTAGGCGGAGACGACCACGGAGGACATTAATAAAGGAGGAGAGGTTGGTATGTCAACCTCTCCTCTTAAAGTTTAATTTTTAACCTTTAATCTGATGTAAATTGGAGACTAGCAAAAGTTTAAAAATAATTTTATTAAGTTATTTAGCGTAAGTTACACGTTGAAATATAATTATAATGTTTTTTTTGTGGGAAGATAGGGGATTTGTTGGTAATAAATAGGGATATAGATTTATAATCGATTCCTATATTACTTGTTTTAAATAATGAAAAAATGAGCTTGGCTCTACAAATTCAAAGTGATTGTAAAAACAAACTCTTCATATATATAGCCAAACTACTATGCAGTAGAATTTCAGAATTAACTTACGGATACTTCATTAAGGTGAACTAAAATTCAATATCTTCGGGAATTTCAAACACCGCATCGGGAATGATTTCTCCTACATTATGAATGGAGGCTTGTAATTCTCCACTAGAAAATGGGATTATGTGTTCTCCTTCTCCGTACGCTTCTGCCCATCCCCCTGTTTCTATGGCAACTTCTAAAATTCCAATATTTTCTGGTCTCACATTCTCTATTTTCGACCAAACAAGCTCCATGTCAGCATCTAGTTCTTCCATAAATAAAGTCTGTTCGTCGTAACGGTATATCTGGTTCAGAACCTTCTCCCCTGATATTTCGGTCATTTGGCGAAAGTATGGTGCGCTGTCAAGATTTTTTGCCCAAATGTAAAAAGGGAAATTCTATTATAGTATGTTCATAAAAAGTTGTTATACTTAACTATAGATTTTATAATTTGGAGGTCACCTAAATGAAAAAGTTATCATCAGGTAGTAAAACTGAGAAAGACATAGAAAACTCGGGCTCTAATTCTAACCATAGAACACCAACTTGGGTTAAAGTATTAGGAATCATTGTGATCGTTATAGCTGTATTGGTTATCATCATGATTTTCACTGGCGATCACGGACCAGGTCGCCACTTACCTTCCGGAGGTAGGCATTAATGATCATGGTGCCATGGCTTCGCAAATTAACACTCACGACACATATTACATCAACAGTTGGTTGGCTGGGCGCGGTAATTGGTTACCTAGCTCTCGTAATAGCTGCATTGACAAAACAAGATGCTCAAATGGGGCAAGTTGCGTGGAGTGCTATGGAGATTATTGGATGGTATGTAATTGTCCCATTAGCACTCGTCTCTCTTTTAACTGGACTTGTCATGTCACTGGGCACCCCGTGGGGCGTAATCAGGCATTATTGGGTTCTTTTTAAACTTCTGCTTACCGTAGTTGCAACTGTTGTCTTACTTATGAACATGCCGACAGTCAGTTATCTTACGAATGTCACCCATCAGACTGGTAATCCGAATGTTGATGGTCTGTGGGGCCAACTTTTTCATGCTGGGGGTGGATTAGTGGTGTTGCTTTTAACTACGATCTTGTCAGTATACAAACCAAGGGGGATGACGAGATATGGGATAAAGAAACAGGAACAGTTGCGAAAACTCTCCCAACAGTAACAGTTACTGCGCAAAGGGTTTGGAATGAAGAAGTGACTTACTTATAATGTATATGTTTTATGAACACCCCGCATATGTATTTGGATTCAAGTGACTAACCTTTTGAGATTCATGGATAAGATCAAGAGAAAACCATAGTGTTTGAACAGCCTGGATGATCAGTCATCAGTAGATTTTTCAAAGATTGAAGAATTTATTATTTTCCTTATCCTCTTTTTAGGAAAAGGGTGATGGCGCTTCCGGATATATTGAACTTTATTATTTCATGTTTTTATTAGAAAAAGGTGTCAGTTATCAAAGTCCTTAGAAGAGATAAAGAAATCTAATTCTTCTTAGAACAAATACTAGACTCCTACTTTTTACGTTAAGGGTGTTTTTGCTGTTTTATTTAAACATAGTTTAATTTACGCTCTTTGATTTTTTTAGTCAAAGTAAATATAAGAGCAACACAAGAATTCAGCTCTTTTATCTTCTCACTTCTTCAATAAGTAGTGATAGAATAAAATAAGTGTCCTTAAGTAATTATTGGTCGTTTTTATCTTTAAAGGTTTACCCAAACTGTTAACCAAATAAACTGGTAGTGAAAGTTCTAAAGAATTATTATGCTGTTTTTAATAATTTTAGTTTGCATAATTCTTAGATTTATGGTATTTGGCTTGAACACATGGTTTTTACACCTGGATTGTGGATATCTCTATGCTTAAGAATTCTACCTAGGGTTATCTGGTTAAAGTTGCCTAAAAAAGGAAGTACAAATGCAGTAATCGATGGAAATACCTAGATTTTTAGTGTAAGGGTCACTTCTAAAAAAAGGAAAAAATTGTTGGATAATGTATTCGGTTTATATAGACAGCGACAGAGCTCTCATAAATGAAGGGAAAAGCCTAATAGCTTAAGAAAGTAATTTCAATAATAAATGAGGGAGGAGCCGATAAAAGTGCGGTAAAAAAGATCAATATGTAGGTGAAAAGAGCAACCTGCTCTTTAATTTTCCTTTCAATAAATAACTTGTTGATAGGTATTAAGAAGGTTATCTAACTCTTGACTACATTTTAAAGTTTCCTCACTATTTAATCCATGTTTTCTCGCGATATTAATTAGTTCACCTCTTTTTAGTACAATGCTTGCTAGTAAATTGTTTTCATGCATATGCCCAACAACTCCTTTGTAAGTCAGTAAAAGAAATTAGATATAACTTTAAAATTAAGCTTATAAAGCTAAAGAAAAGGGCTTAGGTAATTTTAATAAATGAATTATTTTTGTTAATGTGTTTCAAGTTTTCAATTTTATACCAAGAGGTATTTTAATATAAGCTCACACTTAAAAATCAAATTGTTATAGAAGGTAAGCAGTTAGGGGAAAGAATAGCAATCCAGGTATGATGAGATTATCCAAATCAACATACAAATCCGCTAATAAGAGAATAATTGATCAACGTCCAAGAGGATCTTGGAACGTTGATTTTTTTATTTGGAGAAAGAAAATATGAAGTAGTAACCATGACGTAGCTAGGTAATTCCATAGATTTACTAGTTTACTTATCCAACCAATCATAAATTGATTGCATATACTAGAGTTGTATACAGGAGGAAAATACCAGTTTGATGTAACTGGTGGAACTGTATATAAAAGGTGAATATTTAACAGGAGGTGAATGAGAATATGAACCAAAATCCACTTTTTCATAACATTGAGAAAAAAACAGGAGTGAAGATGAATGATGTGATGAGGTTAGCAAATTCTTTTCAACATGCTAATTTCAAGGATGAAGCAACAGTCAGAAGGTTAATCAAACAAGTTGGAAGATTGGCAAATAAGCCTGTAAGAAAAGAAACAGAAGACCAGATAGTTCATGCGATTGTAAATGGATCTCAGTCTATGGACTTTAATACGATTGCAAGAATGTTAGATAAGAAATAATAAACTTCACGAAGTTCGGTAAAGTGATGAAAGGAGAGGAAACAGATCTATTGAAGGTATTAAACCTTCTTTTTTTATGGCTTTTTTAGGGGTGATAGAATGTGTAAGGTTGCTCGATATACTGTTCACGGGCCCATTGCCACCTAAGCCAATGAAGGGTGATCGTTTTGGTGGTCCTAGAGATGGATTTGAAAGAAAAGTAGGTAGAAGCTATTTCAAAAACTGTTATATCGAAGGGGATGTTGACTTTATTTTTGGTTCAGCTACTAGTGTCTTTCATCAGTGTGAGATCTTTTGTCTTGATCGATCGATGGATGTGAACGGCTATCTCACTGCTGCATCTACACCCGAAGATACCAAATTTGGTTATGTTTTTATTGATTGTCATTTAACAAGTAACGCTGCGCAAACACAGTTTATTTAGGACGACCGTGGAGAAGTTATGCGAAATCAGCTTTTATAAATTGCTGGATGGGAGATCACATAAAAGAAGAGGGCTGGCATAATTGGAATAAGCCTGAAGCAGAAAAAACAACGTGCTATGCAGAATATAATAGTTATGGACCGGGTGGGAATATGGATAGAAGAGTACGTTGGGCAAAGCAATTAACTGAAGAAGAAGCAAAAGATTACTCAATTAAAACCATATTAGGCATTTGGAAAAATGAATATTAATGGAATTGAAACTGGACAAGTTCTAATAAAGCTTTAAGGTCAATATGATGAAATCAATTTACCCTGTAACCTGATTATATTCTAATCAAGAAAGGGAAGGAATTATTTAACTTCCCTTAAGCCCTTCCCCTCATGAATTTCTTGAATCCCTTCTTCACAAAAACCAAAAGAACGCCAGGAACAAGTTTCGCAGATAATTTTTATATCAGTTGGAATAGTATGTTTTCTAATACAGGACTCTATATACTTCCATTTTACAATTTGGCCGATTTCAAGCTCCATCTTTGCTAAGATAGCGGTGTCTTTTTCATAAATGTTTTTGCTATGACAGTGATATTCACCTGAGTTGGGATACTTATCACACAAGTCATCTGGACCTTCTACAAGCTGGATCCACGTGTCGGGGTTTTCTCTCAGCGTCTGATGCAGCTGTGTCATGTTTTCCACGTATTCTTGGGAATAGCCCATCCCTCTATAGCCCAAAAGACAAAAAAGGTGATGACCTCGTAGTTTATACATCATTTCCCCCCTGGTCCTAAGTTCAATTAGGTTGAATATGTAAACTTATAAACGTAATTAGTTAACAATATTCATCTTATCACAACATATTACATCAACTGTATCTTTTATTTAGATACAAACAAAAAAATAAAGTTGCTTTCTTTTTTGATTGAATAATCCTTCCTTTTTTATCAAAAATAACATTGTATTACTATTTAATAGGAGATGAATTGATGAAAAAGAAAATGTTGCAGTTGTTGTTTGTTGTTGTTCTTTTATCTAGTTTCCAAACCTTTGATAACATGACTGTTTATGCGAATGAGTCAGAGTCAGGGGATATGTCACAACAGTTCTGGTGGAAAAAAGACAAGACAGATAAACCTAAGGAAGATTTTCCAGACCTTAGAGGAGGTCCTGAAAATCCAGAGCGAGTTCGTCAGCAACCTGTTGATATGACGATTTTACAGCAACGGTATCCAGATACGTTTATCATGCAGGGTCCTACTGATCAAAACAGAATCGCTTTAACCTTCGATGATGGTCCTGATCCACGTTTTACTGAGGAAGTATTAAATGTATTAAATCAGTATAATGTACCGAGTACGTTTTTCTTGATGGGGTCAAGGGCTATTGCTTATCCAGAAATTGTTGAGCGAATTAATAATGAAGGCCATGTTATTGCTAACCACACATATTTCCATCCTAACCTTGTTAAAGAAGCCGATATCCCAACACTTGAAAGGGAAGTAACAAGAACGGAAGATGTTCTGAATAACATTATTGGTTATCGAACAAGCCTATTCCGACCGCCATATGGCTTTTTATATAATGAATTAGTCGAGAAGCTTGCTGAGATGCAATATTTAATTATTGGCTGGACAGTCGATTCGTTGGATTGGGAGGAAGCCCCA
The DNA here is from genome assembly GCF_036663575.1 of Halalkalibacter flavus. Taxonomy (NCBI): domain Bacteria; kingdom Bacillati; phylum Bacillota; class Bacilli; order Caryophanales; family Bacillaceae; genus Halalkalibacter; species Halalkalibacter flavus. The sequence continues at coordinate 71,460 of NZ_JAWRVK010000019.1, read as the reverse complement.
CCAGAAGTTATTGCTTCAAATGTGTTAGATAATGTTCATCCAGGAGCGATTATTCTTATGCATGACGGTGCAGATTGGGATGGAGATAGAACGAATACAATTGAATCGCTTCATCAAATTATCCCGACATTACAAGAACAAGGCTACGAATTTGTCACAGTACCTGAATTATTGAATGTCCCATTTGCGAGATAAACAATGAACCGACAGTTACCGAGGCTGTCGGTTTTTCGTATTCTAAGGATAAGCTGTATATTTAAAATTCAAATCAGAGGGATTCTGATAAAACAGTCACTTAACCTGATTAATGACCTAATTACTGTTTCCGGTATAAAAATCCCACCCTTTTTCGTTTTTTTATCATAAATATATATAAAAATGAAAGGGTTGATAATGAATGGATAATATAGAAGTATCTGGATTTATGTACCACTCTGATGGAAGTGAATCTCACCACTCACATAATCTATATATAACAAAATGGGATGGTAAGCCTGTTCATACTCATGAGTTTAAAGGTGTTACATCGTTTGATGTAGGTCATGATCATCGATATGCAGGAACAACTGAACCTGCTCCAAGTGGAGTGCAACATACCCATCGATACTTTACCTTTACAAGCTTTGATGCTGAACATAAGCATATGATTAAAGGTGTCACTGGCCCCGCTATTTTTCTCCCTAGTGGAGGGCATTATCATGAATTCAGTGGAGTTACTTCTATTGATGGTCCAACCCCACACAGACACAAATATCGTGGTAGAACAAGTTTATAGTCTAAAAAATAATAGATTGAAATTAAGCAATTGCCCTCGACAAACACCGTGTCTCTCAAAATCTCGCAACATAAACTAGCTAGTAAGAAGGGATACGACATGTCTTACGGAAGCAACTTTGCGTTAATTGTAGTGTTGTTTATTTTATTATCATTGTTGGAGCATCGTTTGTTAAAACTTACTAAGTAAGGAGAAAAGAGTCAATATTTTTTTGTGTTGACTCTTTTTTTATTTGAAGATTATAGAAGAGTGCTATTGTGCTAAACCTAAAAGGTGAACTTTAGTATAACAAAGTGTCATAACAGATAATTCCTCTTTTTTTATAAAAGGTGTGGTTTTTTATTGATTGATATATTAAAGTTATTTCCTGTTTTTTGAAAAAAACGTGAATAAAAAACAAACATTATAACTCGTAGTAATTGAAATAGCACAATACAATAACTAGAAATGTATATTTTTGAGGAAATATTATCCAATTGTATATAGATATTTACAATAATCTGAAAAGATATTATAGTCGGAAGTGTAAGATTCATAATACTTAAGGAGGAGGAAGGCAGATGTTGTTTGACTTTGTTAAATTGAAGTCTTTATTAATCGGTATTATTGCTGGAATTCTCATTGGGGTTATAGGAACTTTATGGTAGTAACAGTTTCCTAGATAAATTTTTTATTTATTGAGCCTTTAGGATTTATTACTATATTCTAAACGGCATATTTTTTTCAGAGATTTGAACCTTTATAGATTCAAGTCTCTTTTGTCTTATATCTGAACGGAATGGATGAATTCTAAACGATCAATGTTAACTTCTAAATTCTTCTTAATCGTAGACCGATCAATCAAAATGGGAAAATGGTATTTAAACAATAATATTTTTTGTAGAAGACGGATAGGGCATTCGATATTAAATGAAAATGATCTCAAAACAAATTAAAAAAGGAGTAAGAAGGAAGAAATAAATGAGAAAAATTGGTTACTCTAACCTATATCAAGAAGGAATAGGAGAGTAACTATGTTTTCAGCAGCAATGTGGGGAGCTGTAGCAGGTTCATCCCTCGTATTAGGTGCATTACTTGGAATTTATAAGGATATTCCGAACAAAGTGTCGGCCTTTGTAATGGCATTTGGAACAGGTGTACTCATTGGAGCAGCAACCTTTGAACTATTGTCCGATGCAGTTCGAGATGGCGGCATCATTTATCCATCTCTTGGCTTTCTAATTGGCGCAACATTGTTCATTGTTGCTGAACTCATCATAAGCAAAAAAGGAGGCCAAGAGCGTAAGCGCTCAAAAGAAAATCCATCAAGTCACTCTGGAATGGCTATTTTTATAGGAACGATCATTGATGCCATTCCTGAGTCTGTCATTATAGGAGTAAGTTTGCTTGAAAATCAGTCTGTAAGCTGGGTCATTGTTATTGCCATTTTCATAAGTAATTTTCCAGAGGGATTATCAAGTAGTATAGGTTTCAAAAAGGATGGCTATAAAAAAGGGAGAATTTTATTTCTTTGGTTAGTTGTTATGGTTTTGTCTTCTGTAAGTGCCCTTTTAGGATATGCGTTAATCGACCCTACTTCAACAAAAGTCATTACAACAATTGGCGCTTTTGCTGCAGGTGGGATTTTTGCAATGGTGTCATCAACCATGCTTCCCGAGGCTTTTGAAGAAGGAGGTCCGATTGTGGGGTATGTGTCTGCTTTAGGATTATTATCTGCTTTGATTTTAACGTATTTTGAGTAAGTCATAATCTGAATTTTTAATAGAAGATCAGCTTAATGTTTACCGGTTCCGTCCCAGGTGGGAAATTTTTAGTTATTTCGCTAAACAACATAGGAGTCATCTACGACTATTTCACAGTACAATTATCATAAAAACGCTTGGAATGAGCGTTTTTTATTATGTTTTTTTTTCCGCATATGCGAAAAATCATCTCGACACAGCTTAAAAATTAACTTTAGTAAACAACCATAGAAGAATAAAGATAGTTGAACTTATTCCGCAAATTTGAATTAAGGTCCGCTTTCTTTGAGCGGTGTTTTTTTCAAAGTATATCGAAGCCCATATCGCAGAGGCTACTCCTAATACTGCAATGCTAATCCAAAATACCATAGTAAATTCCCCCTTCGAAATAAATAAATGTATATGTAAGTTAATATGCGAACTCCAGTATGAATCTCTAATAGAGCCTCTGTAAATATGAAATTCATACCGGGTAGCTAAGCAACTAATTACTTATTATCTAGTTTATCAATTTTATTAGAAATCTCGTCTAGTTTTTTTAGAAGTAATATATCATTATGATTTTTTGCTCGCATAAATCGTAGAATGCTAATTAAGAAATAAATAATAAAACCAATTATAGATAAGTATAAAAGTAACCCAATTCCATAACCATTCATAGAAGAACTCCACCTTAATTAAGAAATTTAAATCCCTTTTCTTATTTTATCATTGATAAAGAGTTATTTGGAACTTATATCCATCAGCTCTAAAGAATATATTTAATTGATGTTGATTAATTGTTTTTATATATGGGGGGAATGACTATCGTATTTGTTACAGAATTATTTATATAGTTTGTTCGATTAATGCAACAAAAAACTCGGATGACACCGAGCTTTTTTGCACACTAATTTTATTGAATATTATTGAACTTCGTTTAGATCAATCGTTACTTCCAACTTCTTCAGAAAGTTAGGCGAGTCCATCAAGACTGTATTTAAAACGAATTCTTCTTGATGCAACGAATGAGAGAAAGTAAGTTGAAATTTATTGTTCTTACCTTCAACTCGTGTCGCTGATTCGTCAGAGTCATATCTGGTACCTTTTGAATCTTCAATCCAAATAGCGTTTGCTTGTTCGTATAAATGATCCCCATTTACCGTATAGATTAATGTCAAAACCCCATCTGTTTCAACTACGTCCAATACAGTCACTTCTCCTATATCTCCTTGAGGAAGGATGAGCTGTTGTCCCTGCCATTTTCTCTTTATAATCTTTGGAATGGATTCATCTCTTTCACGAAGAAAGGGTTTAATTGTAATTGAATTTGGCAGGGGATCAAGTGGTTCGAAATAGTGTTTAAAAGTATGAATCACTTTCCCGCCCTCAGGGCCGCCACCACCACCTCCGCCACTAAATGGTTCCAGTACACGACCTTGATCGTCGACTAGTTGGTAATCTAACATCATGTATTTATCATCAAAAAAAGTTTCTTCCTCCATTATTAAGCGAAGATCTATCTCTGTAGATGTTGGAAAGAATGTTAGCTTATCATAAAGAATAGTAAGATCATCTCGTTTTTTCGCATCGTTTATGATAAACATTTTATGATTTCCATGTAATGTAACCGGAAGTTTAACTGACCATGATCTTCCTTCCCGAGGCCGGATCTCTAGCACAAATGAATCTGGTATATGATCGCGAACACTTATATTAAAAGTGCCAGCATAAAGGCCTTGTTCAATTTTTCTTACATTTCCTCCTATGCCTACGTTTCCAATATAGCGTCCATCAATTAATATTTCAAAATCTTGTAGATAATATGGTCTTTCTTCCGTTTCTATTGTTTCCATTACATAACCTATATGAATTTCACCACCATCATATAGCGTTTCAGTAAATGTAATCACTTGACCATCGACTTCAATTTGCTTTCCAAGTTCTGTTGTTAGACCTTCTTGTGTCCCTTTTTTTACACCTTTGTCGCCAACAAATTCAAACGCAGAGCCAAAGACCGGGAGATTTTTCATTGTATCAGCAAAAGCTGGCGAGAAAAAGGAAGCTCCGAAAGAAATGGAAAGGATAACCATTGCAGCAGTCAATCCAACGAAATATTTCGATCTCTTCTTTCTACGAGGTAATTGTTGAAATGTTCGTTCAATTCGCTCATCGACACTTTTTGAAAGGGAGGGGTTAACGTCTTTTTTTAATTGTTTTTCCCATTTATCCATGTCGAAACCTCCTCATGTTTTGTTAACTTTTCCCGCATTTTTTCTCTTGCGCGACGTAACCTTGTTTTGATCGTATTCTCAGATACTTCAAAGATAAGTGACAATTCATGAATGGAAATGTCGTCGAGATGATAGAGCTTCAGCAGTTGCTTTTGCTCTTTTGGAAGAGAGTCGAGCATTTGTTCAAGGTCAATTTTTTCAAATCCGTGATCCTTTGAATATGGCTCCGCTAATTCTTCAATCGAAACAAGATTCTTCCGATTTCTATTTAACTGATGACACTCATTCATGACAATCCGCACCAACCAAGTTTTGAAATAAGCTGGCTCTCTTAATGTATGAACGTTTTTATAGGCTTTGAGAATGGCTTCTTGAATGGCATCTGCACAGTCTTCATCATGAGATAAAATCGTTTTGGCGACTCGATACATCATAACCTTATACGTCACAATCAGCTTTTCGAAAGAGGAAACGTTCCCCTTTGTGGCCTTCTTTACTTCCTTTAATTGATCCAATACCTGCGCTCCTTCCATGGTGTTCTATTTGTTAGATACATAAGTGGTATGTTTGGTTTCACATATTTAAAAAATTTCTTTCTTAATCCTACTACATAGATGAAGTTGTACAATAATTAATCTTAAAGAGGGAGTCATTCGAGTTTCTTTTTTGCAAAATTTGATTGAGAAATCTTTCCAGCAAATAAACTTCCATGTTAAGATCAAAACGAAGTATATCTTTTTATAGAGGTGAGTTGAGATGAGAAAAGTTGAGTAGAGTACAAAGTTAGATTTAGAGAGAATTGTGTTTATTGGGAGAACATTTGAAGAGTATATGGCGATGTTTCTCCTTTCCAGTGATGAGTTAAAGGGAAAAAAGGTACTTGATTGTCCAGCTGGGGCCTGCTCTTTTACGGCTGTGGGAAATAAGCAAGGGTTGGATATAACTGCTTGTGACATTGCTTATGATCATGCAAGTGAGGACCTAAAAAGTAAAGGGATTAAAGACATTGAGCATGCCATCAAGCATATGGAACAAGCGAAGGGGAACTACGTATGGGATTATTTTAAAGATGTGAATGCACTAAGAAAGAATAGACTAAATGCGTTACATGATTGTTCGGTTGATATGAAACAAAATAATGAACGGTATATTCCTGTTACTCTGCCTTTCTTACCATTTCACGATGATGAGTTCGATGTTGTGTTGTCTGCACATTTTCTATTTATGTATGGAGATCGCTTAGATTACGAATTTCATTTAGAAACGATAAATGAGTTGCTTCGAGTTACTAAAAAGGAAATAAGGATTTTTCCTTTAGTAAATTTGGAAGGGAAACGTTATGAACACTTGGATCAGTTAAAAAGTGAGCTTGTAGGCAAGGGATATTCTGTTGAGGAGAAAGAAGTACCTTATGAATTTCAAAAGAATGCAAATTCCATGATGATTATTCATAAAGCGAAACAATAGAAGGGCAGCATTCGCTAGCCTTTCTATTGTTTTGATAAAGTGGGACTTTAAAAATGTACGAAATGGTTTAACCAATTGTGTAAATGGATTATTAAAGTATCGAAGTTATTTTTTATTAACTTGGGACCCACTTTTCTTTTGGCTCTGTGAACTTGTGTTTCCGATTTGAAATTCATTACCTAATTCAACATCATTTCTTTTATCTTGTTTCTCAATTTGTTCTCTAGTTTGATCCTTGCTTTGTACTCCTTGTTTTGACATTATTTAATTCCACCTCGCTTTCGAACGATAATGGTTTTAATATGCGCAATTTAAAAGAAAATAAAAAGACAAATTATTACAGGGAGAGGGAGCGATTCAGAATAGGTATCGCTCCCTTTCTGTGCTTTTGTCCATGCCAAACCAATTGAAGCTACGAATGAAGGTGTCGACCTTTTTTGGTTTATCTGATGCTCAACGAGTTTTGCTAGCAGACATAGAATCCCAAGCGCAAATATATACAGATATGGGAGTTGTAACAACACGGAACGCAACGGATTTAAATACTTTCCAACAAGATTTTATCAATGCCATTGCACAGCACCGCCACTGGATGCGGGAAAATTAAGATGGGAAACTGAGCGGTTAAAATAATTTATTTTATTTGCAACGTGAATAAATCAGGTGGAGTCTTCCACCTGATTTTTAACTTTCAAAAAGGCATTTTTTAAGCTTGGGGTGAACCACCAAAGGCTTTAATGTTATGGTGATTTTTAACATTTTCTTATTGATTTGATTAAGCAATGATATTGCTGAGGGGTATCGATATCGATGAATTGTATTTCTTCATTTTCTTTAACGATGATTCCTTGATTATTATTTCGTATAATATGGCGAGCTCCAGTATCTCCTTCTAACTTCCAAAGTTCAGGATATAATATTGAATTAATAATAATTGGTGGTCTTTGAATTCCATTGTAAGACGAAGCAATAAAGTCAGGTCTTTTTATTTTGTATATAGAGATTAATCGATCAAGAAGTTTTTGTGAGATAAAAGGTTGGTCTGCGAGTAAAACCATGACAGCATCTGCTTGAAGGTCTTGAGCGATTTTTAGGCCAGCTTTAAGAGATACAGCTTGACCTTCATTAGATAATTTAGACCTTTTAACTATGCAGTTGGAATGGGCAACAAGGAACTTTGATGGAAGCCATGTAAGGGGGTCTTCTTGATTTACCACTACAATAACTTTATCTAATTGAGAGTCTAGGGATGTTTCTAAGCTAATACTCCCTAAGCATTTTCCGTTTATAGGAAGATCCAACTTAGGACATCCCATTCTTTGGCTCTGGCCTGCGGCTAAATATATTCCACAAATCAAGTTGGCACCCCTTCTTTCGGTTAGTTTTAATGACATCGGCAATAATACTTATTGCAATTTCATCTGGTCCTTCAGCACCAATTACTATCCCAACTGGTGAATGAAGTTGTTCTGGTATTTTCTCTTTATTTAGTAATTGTTGCGTTCTTTTTCTGGGTCCTAAAATACCTAGATATTTTAATTTTTCTTGAATGAGAGATTGTAAGATTTCTTGGTCTTTTTGAAAATGGTGAGTCATAATGATAACTGAATCTTTGCTCGTTAATGGATAGGACTTTAACAACCTACTTGGCCACTCTAAAATTACTTCATGAGCAGTTGGGAAGTGCATTGGAGTACAATAATCTGGTCTCCAATCCGTTACAACCGTATAAAATCCCGTTTTTACAGCTATTTCAGCTAGTGGTCTTACATCAGGACCAGCACCAAAAATAATTAGCCGAGGTTTAGGTTGAAAAACTTGAACAAAGTAGCGGTTTAAGTTTTTTTTAAACAATTTATGATAGATGTTGTTCTCGAAAATTGAGCTCGAAACACTTATTAGTTCATCATTATTAAAATCTCCGAATTGAGGATGGTTTACTGGTATGAAAATATAACTTAATACTGAATTTGAATGAGATAACTTCTTAATATGAAGAACAGGTACTCCTTTGTTTATATATTTATCTACAAGCTCTAAGTGTTTCTTGAGTTTAGCATCTACATATTCTAATAAAATTGATATCTTTCCATTACACCCATTACTGATTCCCCAACTAGTGTCATCATCTGTTTTCATATCATAAAAAAGTATACGAGATTGTTGATCCTTAAAGACTTCTGCTGCACTTAATACAATATCATTTTCTAAACAACCACCACTCAATAAACCAATTTGTACATTGTCTTCAAAAACAAGCATCATCGTACCTTCTTTACGATATGCAGAACCTTCAACGTTAATTATCGTAGCCAACACCATCTTTTGTTCGGATGTTCGAATGGATTGTAAAATGTTGAATCGTTCACTCATGTGGGCCTCCTTAAAGTTTTATTAACATAACTGATTCTATGATGAATAGCCACATTGTAAATTTAAATTTGTAAGATAACTATGAAAGAAATAAAAGGATAGAACTTAATAAAAGGGTAATTTTTTTGAAGTGGGTTAAAGAAAAAACGACCACTTCTAAAGTGATCGTTGGTTGTAGTTAAAATGTTATTTTTTTATGATGATATGGTCACCGCTTTTAAGTTCTAAGATATCTGCTAAAAAAACTTCAGCAAGGTTATTTGAAATATCGATTAATTCTTCCTGGTCTTTTGCTAATAAAGAAAGAGGAGCCCCGCCTAAATAACGATTTTTGTCCGTTGTCACCATGGCAAGTATTCCTTTGATTTGTCCACCGTTATCACCCATTAGCTTTGACCCCCTTTATGGAAATTTAATAATTCAGGGTTCTTTTTTACTGTCTCTAATAGAGGAGTAAGTAAAATCGTTTCTTTTAACAGTTTAAAATTTTTGATGATAGGTACCAAAACAATGATAATGACTCCAGCACCAGGGTTTTCTACGCTGTATAACTTTTTCTGTCCAATTCTTCTTGTTGCTTCAAATAGTATCGCTTGACGTTGTCCGCCATTAAAAAGAGGAATTTGAAAGTGATCTTTGTTTGGACGAATAACTGCTGCGATTCCGTCATCTAAAAACCATTCTTTGGCTTCCTCTCTACCCGCTAGATTGTACACAAACATATCATTCACGTATAGATCAGAACCTTTTATTTCAATTTTTCCTTCTTCTACAGTTGCAATATCTCTTACTTTTTGCCGTGCAGTAAATCGTTTTAATAAATAAAAAATGATAAGTCCAACAAGTGAGCCGGAGACAACTTCCATCCAAGTAGCCACATCTAGATAATCTTGAAAAAGCTGAATGGTTAGTGCGGTAGAAAAGGAAACGAGTAAAGTAATGTAATTTCTTGCTTCAAAGATTTTAGCAATTCCATCAATGTAAGCATCGCCTCGTCTTGTAAATTCATCCCCTTCGAGATCTAACAGACTTTCCCTTTCGATTTTACGGACATCTCGAAAATGTTGTGCTGCTAAAGCAAGAAACGTAACTGCTGTAAAGTTCTTGGTCATTAATGTTGGAATGATGAAAGCACCTATTGATGCAGCAAGTGCACCAGTGACTACGTGAATTAAGTAACCGTTTGGATAGTTAGGGTATTGCCTATAATCAAGTATAATGGAAATGAAGCGGACCAATGTTCCAATAATCGTTGCTGTAATAATTAAGACTAGCATTTCGGGTGAAATTACATCGTTGTTATTAGGCATGTTCGTGACTCCTTGTAAAAAAATTGACACTAGTAGATTTTGTTAAATAAGAAATTTTATACAGTGAGTCACAATATTGGATTTTAGGTGAGGTTTATGTTGCATATGCTGTTTACTTGAATTAAAGGACCTTATTTCTAAACTTGAATGAGTTTTGGCTTAAGGACGAATGAACTTGTATATGTAAACCAATAATAGGAAATATCTTATTTATTTTAATGGCTATTTAATGTTGGTTTGTAGGTTTACAAAGAAATTATTAGGAGATAGTTCTGAAAAAATGGTTAGAGGTGGCTTAATTTCATGAGTTGGAGTATTGGAAAAAGCATTTATCGAAAAGAAGCGGTAGAGAAGGTGACTGGAGCAGCTAAATATACGGATGATTATTCTAAGAAAGAAATGTTACATATAAAATTAGTCGTGAGTTCTCATGCTCATGCGAAAATTATAGCTATTGATACAACAAAATCAAGGCAAATCCCTGGTGTTCGAGCGATTTTACTTGGACAACCTTTTCCGCTCACTGGAGAAGAAATTAATGATCGTCCTCCGATTGCATTTGATAAGGTACGATATCATGGTGAACCTGTTGCCGCAGTCATAGCCGATCATCCCGTTCAAGCAAAAAAAGCAGCTGAATTAGTAGAAGTGACATATGAAGTGCTACCTGTAGTGAACTCTGTAAAGGAAGCGCTCCTTCCTAATGCCCCACTCGTCCATGAAAACTTAGGAAGTTATGAGCGAATCGAACATGTATACCCTGAACCGAATACGAATATTGCTGATCGGACAAAAATACGGAAGGGAAACATGGAAAAAGGGTGGAAGGAGAGCGATGTCACAGTTGAAGCTAACTTTTCATTTGGTCCTTCTGATCACATTGCTATGGAAACCCGTTGTGTAACTGCAGAAATAAGACCAGATGGTGTCGTTGTATTTTCTTCAGCAACACAGTCACCATATATGATCAAAAAATTATTAAGCAGTTACTTCGGCTTAGAAGAAGGAGAGGTGATCGTCAATACACCGTTGGTTGGTGGTGGTTATGGTGGGAAAGTAGCGGTGCAGTTAGAGTTGATTGCTTATATGGCAACTCTTGCTGTTGGTGGGCGACCAGTGAAAATTTTAAATTCGAGAGAAGAAGATATGATTACCTCACCAGTCCATATTGGTCTAGATGCCACAGTCAAGCTTGGGGCAACAAAAGAGGGGTACTTAACAGCATCTGAAATCATGTATAGGTTTGATAGCGGAGCCTATTCAGACAAAGGAGCAACAATTAGTCGAGCCGCGGCTGTTACTTGTACAGGACCATACTATATTGAAAATATATGGTGTGATTCAATTTGTGTTTATACAAATCATCCATATGCGACTGCTTATCGAGGGTTTAGTCATTCAGAGCTTTTATTTGCTTTTGAACGTGCGATGGACATGCTCGCTAAAAAACTCAAAATAGATCCATTAGAATTACGAAAGAAAAATGCATTTTTACCAGGACATACGACACCAACGCAAATTCGCTTGAATGAAAGTACGGTTGGTAATTTACCTAAATGTATTGATCGATTAAAACAACTAATGAATTGGAAAGAAGGCCAACTTATCCAAGTGAATGAACGAAAAGTAAGAGCAAAAGGGATCAGTTGTATTTGGAAGACATCGACGATTGATTCTGAAGCGAGCTCCGGAGTGATACTAACCTTTAATGCTGATGGAAGTATAAACATTCTTTCTGGTGTTGTTGAAATTGGAACTGGTACAAAAACAATTCTCGCTCAACTATTAGCCGAAAAACTCAAAATGGATATCAATAAAATTCATGTCAAAATGGAAATTGATACACAAACAACACCGGAACATTGGAAAACCGTTGCCAGCCGAGGAACGTTAATGGCAGGGAGAGCTTTGTTAAAAGCTGCCGATGATGCCATTTTTCAATTAAAGGATATTGCTTCACGTGTTTTAATGTGTTCACCAGATGACTTAGAAGTTGGAAATGAAATGATCTATGTCCGTGATGAACCTGACACATTTGTTCACGTCAAAGACGTATGTCTTGGCTATAAGTATGCAAATGGTTATTCAATCGGTGGCCAAGTTATTAGTAGAGGTAATTATACGTTACGGCATTTAACACACCTTGACCATGAAACTGGGGTAGGGAAACCAGGACCAGAATACTCAGTTGGTGCTCAAGGAGTTGAAGTAGAATTTGATACAAGAGATTTTACATATAAAATTATAAAGGCTTATTCTGTATTAGATATTGGAAAGGTATTGAACAATAAAGGAGCCAAAGGCCAGGTGATGGGCGCAATGAGCATGGGGTTAAATTTTGGGAGTAGTGAGACATTTTCTTTTAGTAATGATGGAAAAGTCCTTAACCCTAGATTACGTACATATGTACCATTTCGTTATGGCGATCATCCTAATTATATCGTTCATTTTCTCGAAACCCCTTATGTGGATGGGCCCTATGGAGCACGTGGTGTGGGTGAACACGGATTAATTGGTATGCCAGCTGCATTAGCGAATAGTTTATCTGTCGCTGCAAGTGTCGAATTGAATCAATTGCCCATTACTCCCGAGTTGATTTGGAAGGAAAAGAAGGGAGTGGAATAAATGATCTCTTTTGATTTTGAATACTACAAACCAACATCCATTAATGAAGCTATTCAATTGTTTCAGTCGTTGGTTGAGCAAGGGAAGGATCCGATCTATTTTTCTGGTGGGACAGAAGTGATCACTTTAGGAAGAGTAAATCAAATCCAGACGGATGCAGTAATTGATATCAAAGGAATCCCAGAATGTCTCGTTTTAAAGAAAGATGAGCAAAAAGTAACTTTAGGATCAGCACAATCGTTAACTAAAATACGTGAAATGCAGCTTTTTCCTTTTCTAAATAAGGCAATTGTCGAAATTGCAGATCATACAGCACGTAACAAAATTACGTTAGGCGGAAATATTTGTGCAAATATTATCTATCGAGAAACCGTTTTACCGTTGTTGTTAACTAATAGTGAAGTTGCCATTGCTAGCCCTAATGGTTTAAAACAGGTTCCTCTTCAAGAAGTGTTTAATCAAAAGTTAAATTTAGAAAAAGGAGAATTTCTTGTTCAAGTGACGACTGAACAAAGTGAAATCGATTGTCCTTTTGTTTGTGTAAAAAAGCGCAGGCAATGGGATGTCGGATACCCTTTAATAACAACGGCTGCATTAAAGAAAGAAGGTTACATTAAAGCAGCATTTAGTGGACTAAGTGATTACCCTTTTTACGATCCAATGATTGAAAAAAGTTTAAATAACAAGCAATTATCAAAAGAAGAAAGAGTTGATCAAGCTCTTCAACAGATTTCCGTACCAATATTAGATGATGTCAATGGTTCTGCGGAATATCGATTGTTCGTATTGAAAAATACAATGCTTGATGTACTGGATGAACTGGAAGGGGTAGGAAATGTATAAAAGAGAAATAACATTACATATCAATGGTGACGATCGTGACGTTTATGTTCGGAATGCTGATACATTATTGTACGTTTTACGTGAAGAGTTTGGCTTAACAGGAGCAAAGCCTGGTTGTTTAAATGGGGATTGCGGTGCCTGTACCGTTGATGTAGATGGCGATTCGATGAAAGCATGTTTGATGCTGGCAGTAGAAGCTTCTGGTAAAAGTGTAACGACAGTTGAAGGACTAAAAAATGCCGCTATTCAGACAGAGTTTATCGAGAAGTTTGCCTTTCAGTGTGGTTATTGTACGCCTGGGTTTATTATGAATTGTAACTCTTTAATCCAAAAGTATCCTGATGCAGACGATAAGGTAATTAAAGACTATTTAGAGTCGAATATTTGTCGCTGTACAGGTTATCAAGAAATCGAACAAGCAATAAAATCAGTATTATTAAAAGACTCAAGTGGTGCATAATTAGTGAAATCAAATTATTCCAAAAGGATAAAAAACAGGTGGAAAGTAATAAGAAAATGTATGTTAAAGAGCTAGGTTACGCATCATATACGAGTAACAACAAATATATTTTTAAAGGGGAGTTTTTTTATGCAACAAAACCAACAAGCACAACAAGCTGCACAACAAGCTCAACAAGCAATTCAACAAGCACAGCAAGCAATTCAACAAGCGACACAACAGGCGAATCCTCAAGCGATACAACAAGCGCAACAACAATTACAACAAGCAACACAACAGCTTCAGCAAGCACAACAACAGCAAAATCAACAACAATAATTTAAAATTTATTTTACTATGTAAAGAGGCTGTCGCAAGGACACCCTCTTTTGTTTAGGTTTAAAATTAAAATTACCACACAATATTTTATTAAGAGATGAGACAATTTCCAAGTTATGGAGTAGTTATTATTAAATCATGTAGAATATGAAAAGTAAATTATGTTAGATAAAGAATTGGGCAAGGTAATTTAAGTAACAGAAAACCTTAATTTTTCTACTCTGTTCAAATAATTTTCACTATCATCGTTTTCTAGCTATCTTAAACCCATTACCAATTGCATCAAAGCCTATTCGAGGATAATATTCCATAGCGGACGGAGCAGATAACAGCAACAGCATAACTTCTTCACTGATTTGTTCCTGTAGTAACCTCACTAACTCCTTACCAATTCCAGTACCTTGATACGCTTTATCAACCGCTAAGTCGGAAAGGTAACAACAGTAGCTAAAATCTGTGATTGCTCTTGCTACTCCGATAAGACGGGCAGCATCCCATGCTGTAACCATAATGTCCGCATTGTCTATCATGCGCTGTAAACGAGGCAGGTCATCAGAAGGCCTCTTTATACCGGAAGTTTTAAAAACACGTGCAAGATCCTCTGAGTTTACCGCCTTTTTTATACTATATGTTACATCTTCTTCCTCTTCATCATTTATACAACTCATGACAAAATATTCCTCCTTCTCTTTTTATAATATCGATTATATGAATTAACTGGCATCAGCAAAATAGTCAGATATGATATAATATTCCATGCCAGTACTAAAAGAGAGGATACATAAATGATTGAAATAACACCTTTTTTGAATCCTTCAACATCTGAACCATTATATATGCAACTTTATAGTTATATTAAAAAGGAAATACAACATGGAAAAATAGAACCGGGAATGAAGTTACCGTCAAAAAGAAAGCTATCTATTCACCTTAGAATAAGTCAGCATACAGTTGAGACAGCGTATCAGCAATTAATTGCAGAAGGATATGTTGAAAGTAAACCTAGAAAAGGATTGTATGTAAATTCAATACATGAAGATATTTTTCCTAATAATACTCCTCTTCCTAAAGTTGTTAAAAGGGAAAGTTTAGTTCAAAACAACCACTACAAAATTGATTTCAGTCATGGTAAAGTAGCTCTCGAAAATTTCCCATATTCAGTATGGAGAAAGTTAACTGTTCAGGGTTTGCACGATGACCAACTTTTTTTTAATGGTGATCGACAAGGTGAATTAACACTAAGGGGAGAAATTGCAAAATATTTATACCAATCAAGAGGTGTTAGGTGTTCAGCTGAACAGATAGTTATTGGGGCAGGAACACAATATTTGATCGGTTTACTTACGATGGTAATAGGAAGAGATTCAATTTATTCGATGGAAGATCCAGGTTTTCATCGAACGAGAGTAGCGTTCAAAGACCAAGGGGTTACATTAAAGGCAATCCCACTTGATGAAGAGGGGATTAACCTTGAACAATTAAAAAATAGCAAGGCTAATGTTACGTACGTAACACCTTCTCATCAATTTCCAAATGGAATAGTAATGCCTATTGCAAGAAGGCTAGACCTACTTAAATGGGCTGCAGAAAGCAATGGTTTCATCATAGAAGATGACTATGACGGAGAGTTTCGATATAAAGGAAAACCAATCCCTTCCTTACAAGGGTTAGACCCTAACGGAAGAGTCATATATTTAGGAACATTTTCCAAGTCGTTAATCCCATCACTTCGAATTAGTTTTATGGTATTACCAAAGGAGATACTGGCAAGCTACCAAAGCCATTTCACTATCTATAAACAAACGGTCTCCCGCTTGCACCAATATACGTTATACGAATTTATGAAGAATGGACATTGGGATCGGCATTTAAATAAAATGAGGACGACCTATCGAAAAAAGCAGAAAACATTGATTCAGTTAATCGATGAGTATTTTGGCAATAATGTAATCATGATTGGCGACGATTCAGGCCTTCACATTTTATTGAATGTTAGAAATGAGATGTCAGAACAAGAGTTAATTAATGCAGCAGCGGAAAAAGAAGTGAAGATTTATCCAACTTCTATTTATTACGAAAACTACATACATGATCTAGCTCCTAAAGTATTACTAGGTTTTGCTGGGTTAATGGATAATGAAATCAAACAAGGAATTCAACTTTTAAAAGAAGCCTGGTTTTAACTCTTTTTGGGATATAGTTACAGGTTTAATAACTTTGTGATGTAACTTAGATGCAATGCAAGAAAAAAATGGTAATCTATGTTATCATAAATTGGTTGTTATTTTTGGTAGCAACTCAATTTAGAGAGGAGGGGTCATGTTATGAGAAGTCTTGCTATTTTACTTACTGTTCTTTCGTTTTTTGCTTTAACGGCATGTGGAACGGAGACGTTTAGTCAAACTGATGTTCTAGGAAAATCAATTGAAGCCGTTCAAGATTTAGAGAGTTATTCAGTGGAAATGGATATGGCAATGAACATGATGGAAATGGAAACAAGCATGACATTATCAGGTGATGTGACACACAATCCAGACGCGATGTATTTAGTCATGAATATGGGCATGCCTGGAATGTCGATGGACTTTGAGGCGTATGCGCTCGAGGAGACTGTTTACATGAGCATGTTCGGGCAATGGATGAAGATCGATGCAAGTGAGATGGGCTTAGAAGATTTTGATCAATTGAATGAAGAAGCAATGCGAAAATTATTAGAATTTAGTGAAGAGTTTACAATGGCGGAAGAAAACGATGTGTATGTATTAACCCTTTCTGGCGAGGGAGACGAATACAGCGTTTTAATTGAGGATTATTTGAAATCAGGTATGGGCGAATTCAACGACGATGCTAATATGGAAGAAATGATGAATGCTATCCAGGTCAATGATTTTAGCATGGAAATTCATATTAAAAAAAACACGTTCATGCAAACAACACAAATCTTTAATGCTGATTTAATCATTGAAGAAGACGGCTTTACGATGCCATTAAGCATGAGTGGCACTGTAAAAATGTCCAATGTGAATGGTGTTGCTCCAATCGAAATCCCTGTAGAAGTTAAGGAAAATGCTGTAGAAGAAGATGCGGCATTTTTAGATTTTGACAGAGAAGGGCTTGAGCTATTTGGAGAGTATCAAGAATTAAGTATTGCAGAAATGCAAGAGATCGTAGAATATACTATTCCAGAAGTACAAGGACTACCTGAAGGATATGAATTAACGGATAGCTTATACGATGAAGCAATGGAGATGGTAATGATCAGCTATGAGAAGGATCTTGATAATAGCTTCATGTTATCTGTGATTCCAATAGAAAATGATCCATTTTTTGATCAGTCATTCATTGAAGGAGAAGGAGTGACTGTAAAAGGAAACGAAGCAACTCTTCACGATATGGGCTTTTTTATTAGTCTTAGTTGGGAGCAAGAAGGTTTGTTGTTTGAATTAGCTGGTAGCGGCGATGAGCTTTCAAGTGAAGTGTTTCTAGAAATGGCTGAGAATTTAGAATAGAGTTTGAATGTCGAGTCTGAATATATTCAGACTCGATTTTTTTATATAAACTCCAAAGAAAATGTAATTTTAACTAATGACCTCGATAAGTCGTCCGTTCGGTCTATTTATATTTATTTAATAAAACAAATGAAGAAGGTCGTACCCAAAGATAATGAGTAGAGCATATAATCCAATTATGATAGTTAGCCCAGAAAATGCAGCCAAAAAATGATCCGAGCCAGAACCAAATTTCTTTTGTAAAATAATCCATATACCTATACCGAGCAGTAATGGGAGAAAACATATAAAAAAAGTATCCTAATCAACCTCTCAAAATTTGTTGTTATCATTAGATTGTCTTGTTGTACAACTTTTATCCAATTATTTTACTATTGATTAACAAGAGTTTCTTCTACTACTTATTAACTAATTGACAAATATGGTAAAATGAAAAAAAGGAAAAAAACACCAAATAAGAAGGAGGTAGGTGTCATTTAATGTACGAACAGAAGACTAAAGAAACTGACAATAGTGTTATTGAATTTATTGAAAAAGTCGAGAGTGTCAAAAAACGTAAAGATGCCTATCAATTACTTGAACTATTTACTGAAGCTACAGGATATGAAGCAAAGATGTGGGGGCCGAGTATTATTGGATTTGGTTCCTACCATTATAAGTACGAATCTGGCCATGAAGGCGATGCACCATTAGTAGGATTCTCTCCTCGAAAAGCTAAAATAAGCTTGTATTTTGCAACTGGCGATCAAAAAAGGGAGGCATTGCTATCTGATTTTGGAAAGCACACAACCGGTAAGGCGTGTGTTTATATAAATAAAGTTGCGGATATAAATACAGATGTTTTGGTTGCGTTAATAAAACAATCTGTAACATTTCTGCAAGAAAGGTATCCAGATAGCAAATAAATTATCATTATTCCGGTTCGTTTAGGACAAGATTTGTAAGTGTTTACTCATTTATACTGTCTTCTGAAATATAGTGTATAAAGAATTGGGATAAGTATAATCTATACACATAATTGAAGCTGAAAAGGAGATAGTACACTATGGCATATGAAATTAAAGACATGATTATTGACGACGGATTCGATGGTGAGGAGTCAGTGACAGCTGCATTTTCTCAAAATAATAAAGACTATAGTATTACTTTTAATAAATCAGACCTTGAAGTCATTAATACGTGGGTTTTTGAAGATGAAACCTCTTTGCCAGCCAATTTATCTGACAACCTTATTGAATCAATTAGAGAAGATGTTAAAAAGAGAATCTAAGTAATCCAAATTATAATGAGGCTGTCTTAAGCCGACAATGGCGTTGTTCTTTACTTTACTGTGAGAGGAGAAACCCATTCCTCTCACGCATTTTTCTTCATGACTTTAAAATATTTCCTTACATATTCTTCAACTGATTGCTTCATTAAATGGGGAAACAATCTAACTTCCCGACGATAACCTTTACACACAAATAAATATACTGATAACTCTCCAACTTTTCCTTGGTTATAAACACTGAGTCTCCTCTGAAACATTTCTTTTTTGACCCGACCTAAATCTTTGCCAATTTGTATGATGACTTGTTCGACGAATTCTATGTAAGGTTCATTGAATTTTAATTTTGAATCTCGTAAAAAATGTAGATCTCGTTCAAGTACTTTTCTCACTAATGGCAAATAAATAAATTGATTAGCTAAATGTTCATCATCCTTATCGAACATGCATTACCATCTCCACCATTTTTATTTATATAATACACGAATATATGTTCGTTATACAACTATTTATAAAATAGAAATGAAACGTGCTGCAAATTAGCACGTTTCATTGATTGATCCTTAGACCGCTTTTAAAAGTTTGTTTGCTTGATTCTTTTTAATTCTCTTAATATCGAGCTTAATCATAACAGAAACGATTAAAGCAACCATTAACATGATGGTAATGAGAAAGAATGCCGGAGTGTAGCTACCTGTAGCTTCATGAATATAGGACACAGCAATTGGACCGACCACACCAGCTAAAGACCAGGCTGTTAATATATATCCATGAATTGCTCCCAATTCCTTCGTACCAAATATATCTCCTATAAAAGCTGGAAGAGCAGCAAATCCTCCTCCATACATTGTCATAATAAGGAAAATTAAGAGCTGAAACAGAATCACATTTGAAACGATAGGAAGAGTTAAAAAAGCAATGATTTGGATTACGAAAAAAATAGAAAAAACAGTAGGTCGTCCAATATAATCGGATACACTTGACCATCCAATCCTTCCTCCACCGTTGAAAATTCCCATAAGGCCGACCATAGAGGCAGCAGATGCAACACTTAACCCGACCATTTCTTGTGATAGTGGTGATGCAACAGAAATAATCATGATCCCTGAACTAATGTTAATGAAAATCATCGTCCAAAGCATCCAGAACCGCTTCGTTTTCACAGCTTCATTTGCAGTAAGTTGAGATAAATCTTCTTTTAATGCGTTTCTGCCATTATCTTTGATTTCATTTGATCCTTTAGGCACCCACCCTTTAGGTGGCCGAACAATATAGGATGCACCAGCTAACATTAAAAGAAGGTATGTTGTTCCTAAAATGTAAAAAGTATTTGAAACACCAACACTTTCAATTAATCTGGCTGCGATAGGGCTAGTTACGAGCGCGCCTGCACCGAATCCAAATACAGCTATACCAGTTGCCAATCCTCTTCGGTCAGGGAACCATTTTACTAAAGTCGATACTGGTGAAATGTAGCCCAAACCTAATCCGATTCCTCCAACGACACCATACATAAAAAGAAACAAAGGCAATGATTGAATCGAAACAGCAAATCCAGCCCCAACCTGACCTAAACTAAATAAAATAGCTGCGACTGTCGCTGATGTACGTGGACCCTTTTTTTCAACTAGGCGACCAAGAGTAGCGGCAGATATTCCTAGGAAGGCAATGGCTAAGGTGAAGGCAAGTGTTACTTGAGTACTTTTCCATCCGACAGTTTGTCCTATTGGGTTTGAATAAACACTATAGGCATACGCAGATCCAATCGATAAATGAATTGCGACAGCTGATAAGGCAATCAGCCATCTATTTTTTTCCTTCTCCAATGATGATCACTCACTTTCTACTTGATCTTTTTATAGCCGGATATTTTTTGTCGATCAATTTCAGTAGTTGAATACTCCTCTCATTTATTCAGTGTGCTTATCCAGCTAATCAACGGATATTCTTTCTATTTCATTTTAATAAACTAAAGCAACTCTGTATGTGAAAATAATCACAAATGAGTAAAGAAAAATATAAATAAATCAAACATGAAGGATAAAGCTTGTAATATTAAAAGTAGATAGTTTAATCTTTAATGGGAATGAGTTAAGGTTATTTGTTTAAGGGAGCGAAGAGGATATTTATGGGAAAAGGAAAAAAAGTTTTCACTTTTAGTCAGCCAGATATATTAAAAGCCCTCACTAGGAGGGACTTATTACTGTTAGTCTTTTTGATCTTCTAATTCTCTATTTACTTTTGAGATCGTAATACGCTCTTCTCCTGTACTTGGTTGTACAGCATCTTTGCTTTTGATCATATTGCGTTTAGACTTTGAACGCTTACTCATTTGGTCATCACCTCTTTTTAATATGTGTATAATACAAGATATATTTTTTGCGCAAATAGTCTTTTTTATGTAATGAGCAAATTTTCAAACCATTTAATATTAATGGCGATGTATTCACTTTTCTTCTTAGGGTCGGTAACTTTTTACCTAGTAATTTCGTTGTACATAGGGGTGATAAAGTTGAGAAAAGTAATGATTTTAGTATTTCTTCTATTAGTAACGATCATTTCAGCTTGTAGTGTCCAGAATGATGTTCGAAAGAGTGAGTTAGCTGAATATGAAGTTACAAATACTCATGCTGAATTGGAAGAAGGAAATTTTATTTATCGGCTAGTTACAGTAAGAGGTGAGTATAATCAAGGAGATAGAGTAACGATCTATGCGGAATTAGAGTATATAGGTGAAAAGGAAGAGGTTACAATTTATCATGCGGCTTCACCGTTCCACTTTCCAATGGTTGAAAAGGTACGTAACTTTAAAGTTGATTATTTTATGAATGAGCCATTAGTAAATACAGTCCTAAAAAAAGGGGAGCCTTATAAAGAAGAATATAAGGGAAGTGGTGGTTACAGTTCAGAAGATGATAAAGTATATGTAGACTTTGTGCAAAAAATTGCTGAGAATCAATTCCCAAATGGATACTATGTGGTGAACGGATTTGCTGACTTCTTTTTAACTGATGAGGACGGTCAAAAGAAAAAAGGGTTTCAGATGAATGCACAAATTGATTTTAAAGTCTTACCGCAGTAATGAAAAATGTAACGTGTAATGATATCATTGCACGTTTTTTTGTCACTATTGATTAGTAAGTAAGATTTTAAAACGATTTCTATGTATGAAGGAAGATTCTCATCCTCGCTTCAATTGTAACTGCATGACTGGCTTAACTATATAATCATCTAAAATCAATACTTTTGATGAACACGTATCGTGTTCTTCAAAAATTTGTAAGAAGTCATGATAAAACACTACTAATTTCTCAACGAGTAACACATTTTCTTTATCAAATAATCCTGAACGATTGATTAGTATATTATTGTATTTCTTCACTAAATTTCGCGTTCTTTTAAGTAACTTACGAGCATCTTTCATTTGAAAAATGTCATGGTGATCGATTAATGATGAAAGATCACAGATTAGTTTATCTTTAAGTTGTAGGTTGATTCGAACTACCGAATACGGTTCTTCCTCAAAGATAAAGTGCTTCAGCATTAGTAAATCTGATTCGACAGGAGCATGCAAGAAATTCATATAGATACGAAGTGTATTGTACGAATCATACATAGGGTTATGCTTTTCGCCGATAAACTGTAATCCGTATAGATGTAGTGCCGATTCAACTGAAGCGTTCGTTCGTGAAACTCGCTTCGTGAAAATTTCTTGGAAATCAACGTATCGTTTTTCGATCTTTGTAATCGTTGAATTGGGTATTGCATGTTCAGCAGCATCTATTCTTAAACGGTTTAAATCACTAGGCGACCATGAGAAAAACCGTGACTTTTTAATTCCACCTACCCAAGTTAAAAAGTCTTCAAAAACAGTTTTAAAATCATTTGCCTTAGCTAATTGCTTATCTTCTATTCCGGTTAAATTTTTACAAAAGAGACTTAATGGTTTCGTTGATTTTGGTTTAATATACTGGTCAAATGTTGATACCTTTTCAGTTTTAAGATCATATTTAACTGCGCCAATTCGTATAGCTTCCATTGATTCAAATGTCATACCTTTATCAGAACAGAGCATCTCAAAATCAAAGAAGATATATTGTTTTATTTCCGCCATAGTAATTTTCCCTCCCTCCACCAGGAAATTATATGGAAGAATCGTAAAAAAGAAAAGGACCAATTGATTCCAGTTACATGGTTTGTTTTTATAAGTTTTACATATTCATTGCATTCCCTAGATAAATTTAACAAAAAGGAAACGCTTACACAATTGTGTAAGCGTTAATGTGTTTAGCGTGAGCCACCTAATTGTTGCTCGGCCATTTGAACAAGGCGTTTTGTTATTTCGCCACCAACTGAACCGTTTGCGCGGGAAGTTGTGTCTGGCCCTAATTGAACACCAAATTCAGAAGCAATCTCATACTTCATTTGATCCAATGCTTGCTGGACACCTGGTACTAATAATTGATTTGAACTGTTATTATTACTTGCCATGTTTAAAACACCTCTTTCTTGTTTTGTAATGATAGTATGTTTGTAAGTTAGAAATCTTATTCTGGTAATATAATCCATTATCATATTACGGCGAAACAGGCTGTATAGTAACTTAAATAGTCAGGACACCATTTGGCACCTGACTATTAGAAAGGATTATTCAGCAGTTTTTCCTTCTTGATCTAATTCCTCTAATAAATGATCAATACTTTTATCAAAAGTGAAAAAATACGGTGTATTATCTTTATCAAAAATCAACAAAAGTGGAGAATCATTAGATGGAATGATAAATATAACTTCACTGACTGAAGTTTGTACCCAATCATTTGTTAGTGATATAGATTGTTCAAGTGGTACTCGGACTAACTTCCCTTTTTGGGGCATAGGTTTGAACTTCTTATAAATATCGTTTATATTTTCAAGGTACATTTCTGTTATTGATAAAATGGACGTATTAACTGGAAGTGTATGTATAATTTTATCATGCTCAATGTCATAAACTTCTACAACATCGTCTTCTTTAGCAAGAATGTGTATTGGAATTATTAACATAATGACTAAGAATACGAAAAAAGCTTTATACAAAGATATCACCCCTTTCAATGGTAATATAACCAGAGAGAGAACAATTACTCGGATCTTACATTGAAATCATATATATCTAACATCAGATTTTAGTTGATCTGTATAAATTACATAAAATTCTACAAATTTAGTTCTGAGTATGGTAAGATGAACCAAATATTAAAAAGTGGAGGTTTTAGTGTGGATGACTTAATATTTGCAGTTACCATTCTTGGTAGCTTGGTCATTTTTGGTTGTTTTGCTTGGCTTTTCGCATCATTAGGGAAGCGTATTCATTTTGAAGAAAAAGAAGCTAGAAAAGACCTAACATACGAAACAAATCCATTTACAGGGTCTGCGAAAAATACATACAGGAAGTGGAAATAAGGACACTGAAATAGAAATAGAGATAAAAGCCTAAACAATTTTTGTTTAGGCTTTTAAGATGCCCAAATTGTCGTAATGCTATTATAGAGGGGGTTAATTTTTGCTATAAAAACTAACTAAATGTATTGCGATTTAAAGTCATGCACAATTTATATAAAAAAAGCACAGTAGGATTAAATAAATGAACCGCGAAAAAAGAATTAACACTTTTGCATATATACTAAACGAGATAAAAAACTCTATATCAATGTCTATTGTATCTCATATCCTTTTCTATATAGCTCGGTTGTACATTCGTCTTATAAAAACCTATTTTAGGATTATCCGCGCTACGAGATGTCTTTTCATTTATAATAAATAAGTACGAGATAGAGATGTAAAGTTGTAAAGGATGAAGATGAAAAATGAATTCGATAGAACCAATGAACTACCTTTATACTTATTCATGTCATGAAGATGAAAGGGACTTATGTAACATGGAAATGAGGTCTTTTTTCGGATCTGATACAAATGAATCGGTAAAGATAAGCAAAGTGAAAATTGATCCAAGCAGAAGTCCATTTATGAAGGAACGACTTGATATTATCTATAGAGGGAGAACAGTTGAAGAGTTAGCAAAACAAGTAGATGGTTTTAAAATAGACGAGTCATTCAAAGTCATCTTTGTGAAAAATCCTTCTCATCCAAATAAGGAGGCT
This sequence comes from Halalkalibacter flavus, assembly GCF_036663575.1. Lineage (NCBI taxonomy): Bacteria > Bacillati > Bacillota > Bacilli > Caryophanales > Bacillaceae > Halalkalibacter > Halalkalibacter flavus. Next base: position 46,418 of record NZ_JAWRVK010000019.1, on the reverse strand, counting down.
GTTCGCTTTGAAATGAGGAAGGAGATAGAGCGAAAAATCGGTCTTTTAATAAAAGGTGAAGTGGACCTTATTCATCCAACTGTGTTATTTGGGATTATGAAAGTAGACGGAGAGTGGATTTTTGGGAGGTATTATAAAAGTGAAGCTATGTGGTTACAGCATCAAAATAAGCCTCATCAGTATTCAACAGCGTTAAGTACTCGTGTCGCAAGAGCTGTAGTGAATATCGCTGTCCCTAGTTCAACTGGGATAAAAGCTATTGATCCTTGCTGTGGAGTTGGAACCGTACTAGTAGAGGCCCTTTCAATGGGAATTCATATTGTTGGAAGAGATATTAATCCACTTGTGCTGCCTGGTACTCGAGAAAACATCGCTTATTTTGGTTTTCATACAGAAGTAACTCTTGGAGACATAAAAGATGTGACAGAGAGTTATGATGTTGCGATTATTGATATGCCTTATAACCTTTGTTCAGTAATAACATCAGAAGAGAAACTAGAAATGATCCAAAGCGCTCGGACATTTTCAAAAAAAGTGGTTATCGTTACGATTGAGCCCATGGATTTAACGATTACAGAGGCTGGCTTTGAGATCGTTGATCGATGCGTTGCGAAAAAAGGAACGTTTTCGAGGGAGGTTATTGTTTGTCAGTAACAATTTTTAGTATTCGAAAATAGCTTTTTTTATTACGGATAAGGTGCTTGACCACATTTTTAGAAATTAGTTTAGAACAAGTTTTTCATGAGTTCGCTGAACTGGTGGGAAGCTTTTTCTTCCATATCAGCGGTTAAATGAGCATAAATATCCATAGTTGTATTTATGTTTGTATGCCGAGGCGTTGCTGGATTTCCTTTAACCCAACCCCAGCTTCAATAAGAAGAGAAGTATGAGTATGTCTAAGAGAGTGGCGAGCTAGCTAGCTGTCGGTTAGTTCCGGTTATTTTTAGAAGTCGTTTCATACGAACATGGGCTGTTTGATGAATTTCAGGATAACCAGTTCGCTTGGTCAGAACAAAGTCCTGATCTTCGTATTGGTCGCGAACCTACATTTTAAATTTGTTCTGTTCTTGTTTATGTTGCTTTAAGAGATTCATGATACACTCATCCATTTTAACTTTTCTGATAGAACCTTTTGTTTTAGGGGAGAGGAGTTGAAACTTTTTTGAGCTTTTTTGAGCTTTTTTGAGCTGTTTTTAGGATTAAATAGTGTTTTAGTAATATTAATAGTCGATTCTTGAAAATTAATATCTTTCCATTTCAGAGCTAAAAATTCTCCTACCCGCATTCCACTGTAGGCTAGAACGGGGAAGAATATGTTGTCTAGATATAAACCTTTGTTTTTTGCTGCATTTAGAAAGAGAACGAGTTCATGTTTTTCCATGAATTTTATCTCTTGATTCTTGTTTTCAATATCTTCAACTGAATCTATGCTGCGAGGAATTTTTGCGAATTCCGTAGGGTTCTTTTTAATAAGTTCGTATTCCATTGCTTTTTAAAAATCATTCTAGCTGATGTGTGGGTACCTAGGATAGAGTTATCAGAATAGCCTTTTTTCTTTAAATCGCTAAGTACAGTTTGATAGGTAAGGCCGGTTATGTCCTTTAATTTTGCATATGCAAGATATTTTAAGAGCCTGTTTAATTCTTGTTTTCGAATTCTCACTGAGCTAACTTTTGAGTTCTCTGAATAATGTTCCAACCATTTCATTGCGAAGTCTTTAACAAGAATGGCACTTTCGTCAACGAAGGTTTGCGAATTGATGGCTTGCTGCATTTCTGAACAAGCAGCCTGCACTTCTTTCTTAGTTTTAAATCCACTAACTGTTTTTTGTTTGCGTTTACCTGTTGCTGGCTCTACTCCAATGTCTATGGTGTAGGACCATTTGTTACCTCGTTTTCGGAAATATCCTTTCATGAACAGGTTATTTTACAATGGTTCAAAAATAACCTGCACAACCTTACCATAAATCTTAGCATTTCCATTACGCACGAGCATTGGCTCGTACTTGGAGTCGTCTGGATAGAGAATAACTTCTCCAGTTTCTGTTTTCTGGACACGCCTTAAGGTGGCATCTTCTCCATGAATAGCGACAACAGCAATTTCCCCGGACTCTACATCATCCTGCCGTTGAATGAGTACGCGGTCGCCTTTACATATTCGACTTCTTCCTTCCATTGAGTCTCCATTGACTACGAGAATGAAAACATCGCCTTCTCGATATTTGCCGTCATCTGGAATGTAAGTATATTCAATAATGTTTTCATCTGCGTCGAACGGATTATCGACGGAAATTCTTCCAATGACTGGCACACGTATCACTCCATGAATCTTTAGGATTTCTGGAGCTGAAGAATGGTGACCTAAAAGCGCATTTGGTGAGAGGTTAAACAGCGATGAGATTTCTTAGAGGCGATTGGGACGAGGAATTTTTTCATCACGCTCATACGATGCAATAGAAGCTTGACTGACCCCCAACAGTTCTCCGAGTTTCGTTTGACTGAGGTTTCTTTTTTAGCGTTCCTCTTTAAGGAGTTTTCCAAAAGAAAAGAATTAACGAGTAGGATTATTAAAGGTGATTTCAATTAAAACAACAACGTTATCATACAACAATGGAAATAACATACTATTCATTGAAAAATTGGAATAAAAATGACATTGTTCAATATAAATGAACCTGTAGGAAATTTAACAAGAAATGAGGAAAAAAGGTGAAGAAGGTATCAAAGGACTCGTTTATTAATGTTAGTAAAGGTGTAAAGAAGGTTGAAGTGATTATTGATGAATTTAATTACGATACGTATGCAGTTGTAACACCAATAAAAAATATAGAGATTATTGAAAAAAATAAATAAATGTAGAAGGCTTTTACCTATTAATAGAAGGTGTTAAGCCTTCTACTAACGGCTTAGTCTTATTTCAAGGAGAAGGTGGGAAGATTACTCATACCAGTTAAAATTATACAAAAAGGACAAAATCAAATGTCATATTTCTAATCGTTTATTAAATCAAAACACCTTCTAGCCGTTTATTTACTCATCGTAATAAAGTAAAAAAGTAGTCCAAAACCCGTAGCATTAATCAGTAATAACTTAATGTGTATTGGGGTTGAAGTCATCTGTAGGTACGTCCTTGATAATTGGCGAATTTTTAAGATTTCTTAACTGTCTTTTATCTGTTTTTGTTTCCCATATACTGTATCTTAATTTATGTTTTAAAACTTTGTCTTCCTTAGGCACTTATATGTCCCCCTCTAGAGTAATGTTTTATTACTAATCCTTTGATTGTTTGTGACTTGATTTTGCGAACAAGCTAATTTTACCATTCGGTTCTATAAACCCCTGTTGAATCTCTGATGAAGATGTATATCCTTTTACACATAGTTCTTCGTTTAACTCATTTTTACTAAGCCTAGCTTTTCGTTAGACTTTCATAATAATTGCACCATTTTCAATTACTTTAATCGTTTTCCCTGTAACAATTCGTTCAAAGAATATACTTTTAAGTGATAACCAACTAATAACGATTTGCGCAATGACAAGGGCGCTAATAGCAACTATAGAAATTAACGGGTTTAATTCCGGGTCTGCAAGTGGTTTGGCAATAAGAGCTCCAATTGCAATAACAATGACTAAATCGAAATCGGTTAATCTACCGACAGCCTGACTCCCCATTATACGAAAGGCTGTAAGCCCAACTAGAAACATTCCTAGTGCTTTAAAGAATGCAATTACGTATTCCAATGTTATTCCCTCCTGGAAAACGAGAAAATAAGGTGACCACATTAATATGAAGGTTTTTGAGACATTTTTTGGTGATTCTAAAAAGTCTGACCATTGTTTACAAGCCGTAAACTATACTCTGTAAGCATAGTGATCAGACCTTTATCATCACCCTTTAGGTATTACTGTTGTTTATATTGAGGTTCTTCTTGTTCGATTTGTTGAAGGCGCGGCTCTATGTCATCAACAATTCCTTGAGCTTGTTGAGCTGCTTGTTGAAAAAGCTGTTTTGCATCCTGGTTTTCGGTTTCAAGCGCAAAGGTTTCTAAACTTGCTTGAGCACTTTTTAAGCCCGCCAACGTTTGTTTCATTTTTACTGCTACTGTCATTTTGATTTCCTCCTAGGTGTTTGAGTGTTGTTGAAGTGCTAACTTCGAATATATAATGATACATTTTGTTGTAAATTATTTGGGAGTTGTTTAGTAATTATTTACATAATAAATTAGATAAGAACCTTAAGCTTGCCATTATTATGTATGTATTGTTTCAATTGTACTGATCAAATCATTAATTAACTATTGAAATCATTCCTAAATATTAGCTCACTATGATCAAGTTCAAAGAATTTGTCATAGCTGATATTTCATCCATTACTTTTTGTGAGATTATTATATAATTTGAACTATCTATTTCTTTAATATCAATTACCTTTCCTATAACTACAGTAATAGGACACCTTAATCCCTTTATTTTATCCATCCCTATTAGTGCAATAGGGATGATGGGATCCTTACATTTTTCTGCAAAAAATCCTACTCCTTTCTTGGGTTCAATTTTTATTTACCGTTTCTGCATCTTGTTCCTTCAGGGAAAATCCTCAAAACCTTTTCATCCTTTAAAACTGAAATTGATTGTCGAACCGTATGTATAGAGATTGACTGTTAGATTCTTTTTCTTTTTGCTCTAAATTGTCTTTGTAGTGATTTCTAAAATTTCACAAAAGAATAAGGTTTAACGAATTAAATGAACCTAATTATATAATCCACAGCAGTAGTACATTAAAAAACCGATCATAAATAACCAACATCATTGAAGATAAGGTGGTATTTTATCTTTTGAATCAGTATTTTCATCTGAGGTCTTTGAAAAATTCACTTCGGAAAAATCAAATTCAAGTTCAACCTTATCAATAGTTCGCGAACGACCGTTGGATTGATTGTTATCTTATTTAGCAAAAGTTGAAAGAGTTGCTTTTACTTTTCTCTTGTAGATTGTTGAAATGCTTGTACATACTTTTCTAATAAGTGCCTATTTTTCTTGCATGGAGTGGCTTCTTTTAACTCTGTTTCAATATTCACTAACTGCTTTTTTATTTTCACATTTGATTGAACCGTGTCTTTATTTATATTTTCTATGGTTTTTAAAGATCAGCTGAATCGTTTAAGAATTCTTATATACGGTTATTGTCAGCACCTTCTGCATCGTAGGCTTTAATTGAATTCGCTTTATAGGCAGATGGTTCTTGTTGCAGGTGTTGTTTTCCCAATATACTTATGGTTATGCCTAACATAATATGGAGTAACACTCAACAGGTTCATCATCTCTAAGCTATGAGAATGATAAGGATAAGGATCTGATCCACCTGAATGATACATGTAACCAGAGAGACTGGAATATTCATCAAAAATAAATTTCCACATTGCCAAATAGACGATACCTTCAATGAGATTTGGGCACTGACAACAGTAACAATCACCTAAAAGGAATCATATTTTGTTGAAGAGAGTACGCGGAATGTCTGATGGTTTTAAATGCCCATAACTGATTTATAACTTCCTTGAACTCTCCTATCAGGTGTCGGATTAACCTGAAAAATAAAAATAAAGGAGAAGAAAAATGCATAATTATCAAAATCAACTGCAAAATTTGGAAATGGATCAGTACCAAGTTGGTGAGTTAATTCCAATGGATGCTAATAGTGAAAATACACGTTTTGGTACGTTTGGGGGCGGAGGCTTCCACCGATGTGGCGGTTTTCGTTGTTTCAGTTGCTTTTTTAATTGTTTTAACTGCTTTAGCTGTTTTAACTGCTTTAACTGTTTTAGATGTCATAACTGTTTTAGATGTCATAACTGTTTCCGCTGTTGGGGAAGGTAAACGTTTTTTTGAAAAATTTAGTTATTTAATGGAAAAAAGTGGTCCCTGCATAACTTATCGCAGGGACACTTTTTTAGTTAATCATAATGGACAAATAAAACTACATAAAATGGTAGTGCCTAATTTGTATTGATTATTAAGGAGGAGCTGAATGAAAAAACTTAACGCTTTCACACGTCTGAAGGTAAAAAAAGATACATTTTATATCCCAGATCAAGAAGGTGGTGTGTATTTTAGAAATAACGAAAGCTCCTTCCGTCTCAAAGGAAGTACTATCTATCAGTGGATTGAAACACTGATGCCGTTGTTCAATGGAGAGCAAACATTGGAAAAATTGACCGAGGGACTAACGGCCCCGTATAAGAAGAGAGTATATGAGATTGGAGAAACATTGTACCAGAATGGCTTTGTACGAGATATAAGTCAGGATCGACCACACCAATTAAATCTTATGATTCTTGAAAAATATTCTTCACAAATTGAATTTATTGAAAATTTTGTTGATTCTGGCGCGTACCACTTTCAAGAATATCGTCAGGCTAAAATTCTGGCTGTAGGATCTGGTCCTATGCTAGTTTCATTGGTAGGTGCACTACTCGAGTCGGGACTTCCTAAATTCCACTTTATGTTAACACAATCAATGCCTATAAATCGGCCCCGGATTCATGAACTGGTGCAGAATGCCCAAAAAGATGATTCCGAGGTAGAGATAAAGGAGGTCCCTTTTGAAAAAGGGGAGTATAGAAGTGTTTGGAAACAAGCGGTACAGCCTTACGATTGGGTTCTGTATGTTTCGCAGGATGGAAATGTAAATGAACTAAGGAATCTTAACTTCGTTTGCAAAGAGGAAAGGAAGGTATTTATACCTGCAATATGTTTAGAACAAGTAGGGCTAGCGGGTCCAGTCGTTCATCAAGAATCAGATGGATGCTGGGAGTCTGCATGGCGTCGCCTTCACCAATCTGCCGTTCAAGATGATCATCAGCCTACCAATTTCTCTTCAACTGCTGGATCAATTTTGGCAAATGTCCTTGTATTTGAATTTTTCAAGAAGGCTGTAGGAATTGCAGGTTCAACTCAAAGTAACCAAATTTACCTACTTGATCTTGAAACATTGGAGGGGAACTGGTTATCATACCTCACACACCCGTTGGTTACGTCTAGTAGTTTAACGCCCAGGCTGATTGAAGACCTTGATGTAAGGATTAAACATGAAGTAAACAGAAATACTTCACCTAGTAAACTATTAGAATATTTTAGTCGATTAACTTCCGAAGAGGTAGGAATTTTTCATTCATGGGAGGAACGAAATTTGCCACAGCTTCCTCTCGCTCAGTGTTATGTTCAAGCAGTTAACCCAATAAGTTACGGCCCAGCAGCACTTCTTTCAGAAGTTGTTTGTGCTGGTTTTACACATGAGGAGGCAAAAAGACATGCCGGGCTGACAGGCATTGAAATGTATGTTTCACAATTGTTCGATCCAAATGTTAAGGGATTTAAACATCAAAATGATCAGATTGACTCGATTATACCAGAAGGTTTTATAGGCATCGGTGCAGGGCAAACAATAGAAGAGGCTATATGTCGAGGACTGCAAAAATATTTAGATGAAAAGTTGAGAGAAAGAAAGGTTGATCAACCCAACTTGCTCTTTGAACTTCAGCTAGAATCAATAGAAGATCAGCAATGCAGATACTATTTAAATGCGTTGACTACCTTAAATGGTCCACCAAGCATCGATTTAAGAGAGGATATTCTGGGCTTCCCTGTTATACGGATAAGGTCGAATGGTCGATGGTACAATAGGGTAGGTTTAAATATAACGTTTGCATTACGACATGCGTTAGAACAAGCACTGTTAAATACTCCAAACCAGGTCAATTCACTGGTAAGGCATGAAATGGTGCCAGCCGACTTTGTTGATAAAAAGAAATCCCAACTCAAAATTCCTTCTTGTGATGGAATGACTCAATTAGAGGTATTACAATCTTCCGTTCAGGTCTTAAAACAATACAGAAAACGTTTAGTTATTTATGACCTATCGTTCGAACCTTTTTTAAAGCATGAAATAGCAGGGGTGTTTGGTGTACAGGTTCGAGAGGAGGAATGCTAATGACAGCCCTAATTCTAATGGATGGAAGAGGTTTATTAGCAGATTTTGTCTGTCATCAATTGTCCGAAACCTATATCATAAAGCGTCAAAGTATATTAGAAGACTTTCCAGATGAAACAGAATTAGCTCTTGTGCTCCACGATTCCTGGCATCCATCTGTTCATCAAAAAGCGGAAGAAAGATTCAGGGAGGCAGGTATTCCATGGCTTCGAGGTTTCATTTCGTTTGGAGAGGGAATCATTGGTCCATTCGTACGCCCGGATACATCGGGATGTTCTTGTTGTGCTGATATGCGACGTATTATAGCGGGACCTGATCGTCAAGAAATGTGGGAGTTTCAAAGGAGATTGCCAGCAGAAGAAGGTATACATCAAGATGCTTGGGCATCACGAATTGGGCTGTCGCAAATGGCAGCTTTGATCAGCAATGCTGTGCGAAGGGTTCTTCAAGGAGAATCCAGCAACTTAGAAGAAAAAGTGTCCATTACGAACATGAAAACGTTATCGAATTCACTGCACATTTTCTTACCTAACCCAACTTGTCCGATGTGCAGTTCATTACCCAATGATACATCAGAATTAGCTCAAATTCGGTTAGAATCCAGTCCTAAAATCAATGATAGCGGTTATCGCAGTCGGTCGATGGATGAATTAAAAACAGTGTTAGTCAAAGATTATCTCGATTATCGTACTGGGCTTATGAATGGAAAAATGCAGGATGTCAGGCTTCCTTTTGCTGATGTTTTAGTAAACATGCCGCTGTTTGGAGGAGACGAGGGAGTAGCAGGGAGATCTAATTCTTATGAAGCGAGTGAGTTGACTGCCCTATTGGAAGGCTTGGAACGATATTGCGGAATCGAACCTCGAGGAAAAAGGACAGTCGTTCATGATAGTTATCATCAATTAAAAGATAGTGCACTAAACCCAACAGGTGTTGGTGTACATGAATCGGCTCAATATAAAAAGCCTGATTTTCCGTTTAAACCTTTTAAGCCTGATGAGCCAATGAGTTGGGTCTGGGGTTACTCGTTACTAGAAGAACGTCCTATTCTAGTTCCAGAGTTACTTGCCTACTATAGTTTGAGCTGTGGGAATGGCTTTGTATATGAAACATCAAACGGATGCGCCATAGGAGGGACATTAGAAGAAGCCATTTTCCATGCGATTATGGAGGTTGTCGAGCGAGATTCGTTCTTGTTAACCTGGTATGCAAGGCTCCCCCTCCCGCGGCTTGATCTTCTCTCAGCTAACGATATAGAATTACAGCTGATGGTCGACCGTATTACTGAGGTTACCGGTTATGACCTTTATTTTTACAATTCAACAATGGAACATGAGATTCCAAGTGTTTGGGCAGTCGCAAAAAACAGAAGATCCAGGGGCGTAAACATTATTTGTGCAGCAGGTGCTAACCCTGATCCTGTTAGTGCTGTAAAAAGCTCGATTTACGAGCTTGCAGGAATGATGTTTAGGGATGATGAAAAGTTGGAGAAAAACCGACAGAAATATAAAAAGATGCTTAAAGATCCGTTTGCAGTACGTACCATGGAGGACCATGGTATGTTATATGGTCTCAAAGAAGCAGAAGAACGACTGAATTTTTTATTGGATGATCACCGTCCTTTACGTACGTTTGCTGAGGAATTTAAGGAGACGCCGGCCAATACTGATTTAAAAGATGATCTTCAGGATATCCTTCAGAAGTTCCGCCGTTTAAACCTAGATGTTATAGTGGTTGATCAAACAACAACTATAACTAAACGGAATGGATTACACTGTGTAAAGGTATTAATTCCAGGTATGTTACCAATGACATTTGGGCATCACCTCACCCGAGTGAAAGGGTTGGAGAGGGTACTAACGGTCCCCATGCAACTAGGATATGAGAAGAAACCGTTATTGTATGAACAACTTAATCCATTTCCCCATCCATTCCCGTAATGGAAGAGTAGGAGGGTAAACGATTTGGAGCTAGAAGCTTTTCTACATCAACTGCATTTTGAAACGGATAAAATCTTCCCCCCAGATTGGGAGGTAGATTGGGAGGATGCGCCACTTCCCTATAAATTGTACCGCGATTTACCAAGGATCCCTCTCTCTGCAGAAGTACCTTTATCACTCAAGAAGAGAGAAGGTGATCAAAATCCGAGTCTTGTAGAGGTTGGTCATTTTTTATGGAATGTATACGGGCTTACTCAATACTCTCAATCTACTTTAATTAATGGAGGCAAGGAAAAAAATGCAAGATTTACTCAGTCTCTACGGAGATTTGTTCCCTCTGGGGGGGCGTTGTACCCTAACGAATTATACGTGTATTTAAAACTGGATAACGCTCCCGAAGGAATTTACCATTATGATGTAGCGCATCATCGTCTTATTTTGTTACGAAAAGGAAATTACGATTTCTACTTAAGTAGAAGTCTTGAAAACGGTCTTCCTATTTCGGATTGTTTTTGCATCGCTTTTGTCTCGACCGTTTTTTGGAAAAATTTTTATAAATACAATAATTTTTCCTACAGACTCCAAGGCTTAGATGCAGGTGTGTTAATTGGGCAATCATTAGAAGTAGCCAAGCGAATGGGGTTTTCTACACGGGTATGTTATCAATTTCTCGATCGGTCTATTAATCATTTGCTTGGGCTACCGGAACAGGAGGAAAGTGTATATGCAGTTATCCCATTAAGTATGAAACCATCAATTACTTGTGTTGACAACGTTCAACAAAGAGAAGAAATGGTTTCAGCAACTGAATTGTGTCGGGAAGTTCCAGTATTGAATCATATTACCTTTAATCGTTCAAAGAGAGTCATTGATTATCCGCTGCTGAGAAAACTTAATGAAGTATCGATGTTTGAAACAAAAAAGTCATTTGTCAAAATAAAGAAAAATAATTGTGAGAAACTCCCATTAGATACGGAGATAGTCTTGCTGCCATTTACAGATTGCTTATCATTCGATCTCGTATCTATTTGCAGGGAGCGGTATTCTCCTGATATCGATTTTATGTTAGGAAAAGGGAGCCAAGCACAATTAGCTACTTTATTAAAAGAGACATTTTCTTTTTCGTATCAAAATGACATTGACGCTACACAGGGACAGATTGAGACTCGTGTTTCTTTATATGGGAGTTTTTATAATGTAGAGGGAATTCATAATGGTGCCTATTCTTATGACAATGGCACTCATGCACTTCGGAGAATGGCCAAGGGGGATTACCGGGAGTTTTTACAATCTGGATTAACTATGCCCAATGTGAATTTATATCAAGTCCCACTCTGTATGCATGTGGTTGGAGACAAGGAGCACCTCAAAGAGATATTTGGGTATAGAGGATACCGTATACAACAGATGGAAGCGGGCATTCTCGTACAACGGCTGCTCTTGGTGTCGTGTGCTTTAGGGATGGGCGGGCATCCATTGTTAGGATTCGATGCAAACCAATGTGATAAGCTTTACAGGATCAATTCGAAAGGAAAAACCAGCTTGATCCAAATTCCCGTCGGACCATACCGTTCACGCGCATGGTTAAGAGGGAGTTTATTTAGCTAGGTAAAGCAAGAGTAACGCACTATTTATCATGCAAGAATGGATATTTATAGTATAGGATTTCATAGGTACTGAACGTGATCAAGGTCATTGAAAATAGGAGCCTCCTTTATGCTGCTTTTGAATCAACTATGTATAAAGGAGGTGAGATTTAACAGAGTCATTTATACGTAGTTGACTCTTATTATGCAGTATAGGAGATTAACAAAGTCATTTATGAATAACAACCCTAGTACCAATTGGAACTTTATAAGATAAATCTAGGACATCATGATTAAACATCCTAATACATCCATGTGAGACATTCTTACCGATTGAAGCTGGATTGTTTGTTCCGTGTATACCATAGTGGGGTCTTGATAATCCCATCCAAAGCACTCCAAATGGTCCGCCTGGATTACGTTGTTTATTAATAATCGTATATGTGCCAGATGGTGTTGGTGACAATATTTTTCCAACTGCAATTGGGTAAGTTTTGAAAAGTCTGTTTCCATCAAAAAGTTTTAATTGATGTTTTGATGTAGATACATCAATCCATTTTGCCATGAAAAACCAACTCCACATTTTTCGAATATTATATGAAGTAATACAGGCATTTGTTAATTGGAATTTTACAGTTAATGACAAATAAAAGAGAAACTACTGAATAACAGTTCGAAGATAGAGAGGTTTAATTTGGCTTATTCTAACGGAGAGATTAAGTGAAAAACAGGAAACAGTAATAGCCGTTTCCTGTTTTTATTAATATTAATATTTTCCTAAAACAAATAAATAAACGTGGGAAACTACATGCCCTTAAGGAAATTTTCAATAAGCTCCAGCATTCTGCTGGCGCTTATTGAGATTATTTATTAAACTTCTCAGGAAACTGCTTCACAATCCCCGCAGAGATAGCATCTGACATTAGGATTATATGGGTAACCCCTTCATCTATTGCAACAATTCTTGCATCCCAATCTTTTACTAAGCTTGCTGATAAATCATTTGCCACCAACTCCAAATGCATAAACAGCAATTTTTTTAGATCTTCATTTTCCAAGTAAGGGTTCGCGCTACTAAGGAAAGCGGCTATTTCCTCAGCATTTTTATACCATTCTTTGTTTAGCTGATTCACCAAGGTTTCATTTCCGCTTTTAGCCGCATCTACAATCTTTCCCGCAATAACGATATGCTCTTTAAGCAAATCTGTAAGTTTGTTCCCAGCTTCCTCTCCGTATATGGGCTTCACAGCATTACCAATATCTTCTTGATTTTTCAGCAACCTTGACAACACCTGTTTTTGATCTTCTGCTCCTGCTGTTGTTGCGCTTGTAATATAATTACTTGTCCACAATACATGATCAATCCAAAGTCTCCTAAATTCATTTTCGAACTTTACCTCTGTTTGGCTAATGCATTGTTCCTGGTTTTTTGCGTAGGTACTTATTGACCCAGCAAACATGATTAGCGGAATTAACAAAATCATTCCCATTAACAATTTTTTCATAGAACCTGCTGGATTTATGTATGATTTTGATGAGGGTGGTTCTGAACATTCGCATAATCTATATATAACAACTTGGGATGGTCAACCTGTTCATACCCATGAATTCAAAGGAGTAACATCATTTGATGTAGGACATGATCATCGTTATGCGGGAATTACAGAACCAGCTTCTAGTGGAATCCAACATACACATCGTTATTTTACATTTACTACTGTTGACGATAGGCATAAACATGTTATTCGTGGGGGAACAGGCCCAGCAATATTTCTCCCAGGCGGAGGGCATTATCATGAATTTAGTGGAGTAACTTCTGTTGATGGTGCAATTCCACATAGACATAAGTATAGTGGTCGAACTAGTTTATAGACTAATATTTTACTAAAAATTAAAAGGTCTGCATTTGGTGTAGACTTTTTATTACATACGGTACTTTATCAGTACTGATAAGTAAGAATTGTAAAGGATTCCTCGCTATCTTGCATGTATGTATAGAAGACATCATTAATATTTTCAATCCCCTTTTGTTCTAACATGTTTTTTAGCCATTGTTCATCTTTGTTAATAAGGGCCATATTTCGTTTTTGAATTTTGCCTTCAATAATAAATGCAAATGGTAAACCAGAATTTTCAATTTCAATATTGCAATGTTCAAGAGTTAAAGGCTGTAATTCTTTCCTCGGAATGATACTTATTATTCCATTTGGTTCTAATATGGCATATTCAATATCTTGATATCTGGATACCCAAATACTCGAACGGTTGATAAAAGTTCTGCTAAAGAATAGCGAATTTGTTTTAAATTCTTTTGAACAATTTTGCCATGCTTTATTAGAATGGTGGGTTCACCAATAATTAAATGAGTTAGAAATTCACACATGCTCTATCTAGTAATAATGATGCCAATAAGAATTATACAAATTACAGCATGAAAAAAACTGTTAATGGTTACTGCACCTAATGCTGCATTAGATAAAAAATGATTGTTATAAGATCATAGGCTGTCCACTGAGAAAACAGAGTTTTACCAAGTATACGCATAACAATAAAAACCAAAAGAAATAACCTAACTAATTTTATAGTTTCAACGATTATTTAATTTTTTTTATTATTCCTTGATAACTAATAACAAAAAAGGATATTATTTTCAATAGTGGATACTTTTAGGGGATTTGTTTCAAAATAAGTCTTAATTGCATATTTTGAAAAATTTATTTAGGGCCAGGTTTCATGTTACAAACAATTGAAATCATATTGCAATGTTTATTAGCATTTGTAATGCTTATATCTATTGCCCATTTACTTGGAAAGCAAACCATTTCTCAAATAACATACCATGATTTTATTGCTACCATTATGTTAGGAGCAATTGCTGGAAATTTAACATTTAATGTAACAATTAGTATGAAATATATTATTGTTGCTTTAATATCTTTTGTAAGTAAAGAACACGGCAATACGGTGTGGATATTGATGTCTTTTAACATGGGCAGCTTGATTAACAGTACTAATATTATAATAAAGACAGATATATATTTATAGTTACTTTAATAAGAAATCCATTTTAAAGGCACTTTTACTTTAGATTATAACAATTTTAATTCTCCGCTTCTTTTCCACTCTTCAATTATTTCCATTGCTTGTTGAGGGGGGATATTCCTGACCAACAATTATACCTGCTAAAATATACTCTCTAAATAGACTCTCTAAATAGACTAGCTATATTATTTCTCTCATCCACTTTATATAAAGCTTAGATACAAACTGACGTTCAGCAAAAAGAAAAAGTTTGTTAAATAATTATCACTTATCGGTTCTAAATTGTTTCTTGAATGAGTGGATGGTATGTCTTGATTCCAAACCTATTAAAAGTTCGATAATTGGAATGAGGGGCACCAAATTTTTGATAAACACTGGGTATATACCGGTACATGCTTTTCCTCCTTTTTATAAATAAAACTCAACCATAAATTATGCAATAAACTTTTTGGTGAAAGGGCGTTTTCCCATTTATCTGGGTGATTTTCTTATTAGATGTCAATTAGGCATATACCGTTTCTAGTATAGGTAAACATACATAGATTACGAAAGGCTTTTATTATCTGTACGGTAGGTAGAAACAATGATTTACCACATCGAAGACCAACGATACAATAAATTCGCTATTTCGAAAGCTTGATCTTCATCTTTCAACACATGCTCTTCTATTTTTATTGTGAAGCTCTTCACTTATACTAACGGAATCATAAACATAATCGTTTTTAGATAATAAATCATTTTTATGTAGTGAAAATCTATGGAAAAAGACAAGGCTCTTTACTTTTAAGATGTAATTTCCAAGGTTTGGGCGCATAGGCAAGCTACCAAAACTACCTTCAGGTAATAAGTTACTTGTATAAGCCGAAGGGAGTGAGAAAATGGGTAGGCGAATTAAACATACTGAACGTGACGTGAATTCTTTAGCAAGGCTCATGCTAGCGGAGGCGATTGGTGAAGGTGCCGAAGGGATGGATCTGGTAGGAACAGTTGTGGCCAATCGGGTCGAGGCAGACTGTGAGCCGGACTTCAAAAATTTACGTAATATCCGTCATGCTATCTATCAAGAGATACCAGGAACTGGAATTCCTCACTTCGAGCCTGTTTTAAATGGATCCTTGTATACACAGCGTCCTACGGAAGAAGACCTTCAGAGGGCCAGGAATTTGTTGAATGGTCATCGGAATCCTCGAGCCAGAATGAATTTGTGGTTTTTTAATCCAAGTCCGGGGCAAGCATACCGAGATCCTTGTACCCCCACGATGCCAAGAACCCCTATGACACAGTTCGATTTTGCGCACAAAAATCATTGCTTCTATGTCGCTGTACCGGGCTACTGCCCAGAGTTTTATAGATGAAATAATAAGGAGATGATCTTCTCATGACTTGTGGAAACTCTAGATATTATCCAATGAACAATTACCCAGGTTTTTATCCAGATACTATGATGCAGAACCATGCCGCACAACAACCAAGCGGCTTCCCGGCGGGTATGCCTTCTGGACCCGCATATTCTGTGCCTGTGGTTCCGATGGGGACTGGGCAGCAGCTACCGACAGGAGTGGTGGAAGAATCGTTTATCGAGAATATCCTGCGCTTCAACAAAGGTAAGGTTGGTACATTCTACTTTACTTACCAAGGGAACAACAGATGGAACGCAATGGTTTACCAAGGGCGCGTTGAAACGGCTGGCCGTGACCATATCATCATTAGTGACCCGGCCAGCGGTAAACGCTACCTACTTCTGATGGCAAATCTTGACTGGGTAGAATTTGGAGAACAAATTAACTATCCTCACACGGAAATAAGTCCGGAAGTTCAGGCATCCTTGGACATATCAGAGTAATGTTGTAGAACTAAAAAACTGCTGCCAAAATGAGCGGGTTTTTTAGTTCTACCCATATATATAGAAACAAAAATCAGCCATTAATTTTAACCGAACGTTTTCTCCTCATAATTGGATTTGTAGCTCTCACTTCTAAAAAAAATGGAAAGCAAATTCGCATTTATAAAAAGAAATCTGGAAAGTAACAAAAGTTCAACTAAATCGATAGTTTGGTGGATAGTAAGTTCTTGGCAAAGGTTTTACAGGGAATAGTTTGTTTTTGTAAATAAATGTAAAGTGAGAGCTGGATAAGTCTTCTGAAAACTTTTTTAAAGCTAAATATGGTTATTGTGTTAGTGACTATTCCGGGTACGAAAAAATTTAGCTTTTGTGGAAAAACTACATGATCGGTTAGATGAAAGATATCCAAACCTTTCAAGAGGGGTTCTGTTACAAGGAAATCAGACATTTAATCAAAATACATACAATCAAGATCTTTTTGAACAATCTGTGCTTCTAGAAATAGGTGGAATTGATAATTCTATGGAAGATGTAAAACGGGCGGCGGATTATTTATCGGAAATTATTGTAGAAATTCTACAGGAAGAATTATAAAATAAGCGAGCATTTATGAAGATGTAAGTGCTCGCATAATAGAAGGTCGTTCCTTTTCCTGGTAATCACTCAATATAGTTGCGCGGAATTAATCGGTATGCTATACTACAAATACAACATCTGAAATAACGTTCAGGTAATCGCTGCATCATTTGATGTAGAGGAAAGTCCATGCTCGCACGATCTGAAATGATCGTAGTGTTCGTGCCTAGTGAATAAATAAGCTAGGGCAATTTGGTAAACACTGGATTGACGGCGGGGAAAAACACCTACAGCAGTATTGCCATGGTCGAGTACCCCTGAAAGTGCCACAGTGACGAAGCTCTTTTGGAAACGAAAGAGGTGGAACGCGGTAAACCCCACGAGCGAGAAACCCAAATTTGGTAGGGGAACTATCTCGAAGGAATTGTAACGGAGAGATAGACAGATAGCAATTGTTATCTGTAGATAGATGATTACCGCCGGAGTACGAGGGTAAAACCGTTTGCAGTACAAAGGTACAAAACATGGCTTATCGAACGTTAGAACACAGAGTGTTGTACATACGTTATGCTGCGTTGTACGCTACTATATTTCTTTGATTAGGGAGTTCATGCTAAATAAATGTATGAATGATGAACAATCTGTAGAAATATGCTAAGCGGCACATGCGGCATTACATAATTACTCTTTTAACATTTCATCAAATAATGGTGAGGTGTTTTTTGTTGTTCAATCAAACCTTTTTTTTTTTGAAATGGATTGACATCTTAATTCTGGTGTGATAAATAAAAATAGAGGTTAGCACTCGGACTGTTAGAGTGCTAATATCTTGAATCACTCTATTGATTTATATTTAGGTACATGAAAGGAGAAAGAAGAATTATGGCAAAAAAGCAGTTTAAAGCAGAATCAAAGCGATTATTAGAAATGATGATTAACTCTATTTATACGCAAAAAGAAATATTTCTAAGAGAACTGATTTCTAATGCGAGCGATGCGATTGATAAAATGTATTACAAGGCTTTAACAGATGAGACAATTACCTTTAATCAAGACGATTATTACATAAAAGTGGTCGCAGACAAGGAGAATAGAACACTTACTATTTCTGACACTGGGATTGGTATGACGAAGGATGATTTGGAAACAAATTTAGGAACAATTGCAAAAAGTGGGTCTCTTGCATTTAAAAAAGAAAATGAAATTAAAGATGGTCATGATATCATTGGTCAATTTGGAGTTGGGTTTTATTCAGCCTTTATGGTAGCTGATACTGTAACAGTCACAAGTAAAGCAGTTGGCAGTGATAAGGCTTATAAGTGGGAATCTGATGGAGCTGATGGATACACGCTTGAAGAAACTACGAAAGATTCAGTCGGAACAGAAATTACGATTCAAATAAAAGAGAATACAGAAGATGAAAGTTATGATGAATTTCTAGAAGACTATCGTTTGAAAGCCATTATAAAAAAATACTCTGATTTCATTCGTTATCCAATTAAAATGGATGTGACTCAAAAGAATCGTAAAGAAGGCACAGAAGATGAGTGGGAAGAGTATACAGAAGAGCAAACGATTAACAGCATGGTGCCAATCTGGAGAAAAAATAAAAACGAACTCACAACAGAAGATTACGAGAATTTTTACCAAGAAAAACATTACGGTTTTGATAAACCGTTAAAGCACATTCATATTAGTGTAGATGGTGCGGTAAGATACAACGCTATTTTATATATTCCGGAAAACATTCCATTTGACTACTATTCTAAAGAATTTGAAAAAGGATTAGAGCTCTATTCAAATGGCGTGTTAATTATGGACAAGTGCGCAGACCTTCTCCCTGATCATTTTAGCTTTGTAAAAGGAATGGTTGATTCTGAAGATTTATCTCTCAACATTTCTCGTGAGATCCTGCAGCATGACCGTCAGTTAAAACTAATTGCGAAAAACATTAAAAGTAAAATTAAAAATCAACTGCAAAGCCTGTTAAAAGAGGAACGAGAAAAGTATGAGCAATTTTACAAATCTTTTGGAAGACAGTTGAAATACGGTGTATATACGGACTTCAGCAGCAAAGATGCTTTGCAGGATCTGTTAATGTTCTACTCATCCAAAGAAAAGAAGATGGTCACATTAGAGGAATATGTATCTAGAATGCCTGAGGATCAAAAGTATATTTACTATGCTGCTGGTGAAACCCACGAACGAATTGAAAAATTACCACAGTTAGAGATCGTTACAGATAAAGGTTATGAAGTATTATACTTTACAGAGGATATCGATGAATTTGCTATTCGAATGTTATCAAGCTACAAAGAGAAAGAATTTAAATCAGTATCAAGTGGCGACTTAGGAATCGAAGAAGATGAAAATCAAGAAACAACGAAATCAGAAGAAAATGAGCATAAAGAACTATTTGATTCCATGAAAGAAATTTTATCTGGGAAAGTAACCGATGTCAGAGTGTCCAAACGATTGAAAACCCACCCTGTTTGTTTAGCAACAGAGGGAGAAGTATCGATCGAAATGGAAAAAGTTCTTCAAGCTATGCCTGACAACCAAAACATTAAAGCGAGCAAAGTGTTAGAAATTAATATGAATCATGAAGTCTTCCAATCACTAAAGAGAGCATTTGAAACAGACAAAGAAAAGCTAAACCTTTATACAAACCTTTTGTATAACCAAGCCCTGCTTATTGAGGGTTTACCAATTAATGATCCTGTTGATTTCACAAATGATGTGTGTAAGATTATGATCTAATTTCTTTTTAAAAATCCCTGATCCTACCGACTTCTTCGGTGAAAATCAGGGATTTTTCTATTTTTACCATTATTATCTAGTCATGAACGAAAGAGTGTGAGATAGTATATAACAACAGGATAATAAGGAGGGTGTTCAAGATGGAAGATGTCGTTCAGGCGAAATGGTTACATAATGAATTGAGAAATAACCAAGCAAACTATGTAATCGTAGATACTCGTTTCCAGTTAGCTGATTCAAAAGCAGGAAGAATAGCATATGAAAAAGGGCATTTACCAGGAGCTTTCTATGTAGATCTCGAACAGGATTTATCATCTCCAATTAGCGAGCACGGCGGAAGACATCCGTTACCAAATGTAGGGGATTTTGTATTAAAATTAGGCAATATAGGAATCGACAAAGATACAAAAGTCGTTGTATACGATGATCAAGGTGGAATGGTTGCATCACGCTTTTGGTGGTTGTTGAAGCATCTTGGACACAAAGAAGTGGCTCTTCTTGATGGAGGATTCTCAGCTTGGGTAAAAGAAGGATATGAAGTGACAACCAACATCCCAGAAATAGAACCAAAAGCATTTCATATACAATTGAACGAGGAGTTTTCATTCGTAGATTCTAGTGAAATATTGGAAAAATTAAATGATAAAGAGCGTATTTTAATAGATTCTAGAGAATTAAATAGGTATAAAGGTATCGAAGAGCCAATTGATCCTATTGCAGGACACATACCTGGGGCTATAAATTATTTTTGGAAAGATGTTTTATCGAATGACGGAATGTGGAAAGAAAGCGAGGAATTAGTTAATCATTTTTCTGATCTCCCTAAGTCAAAAGAAATCATCGTTTATTGTGGGTCAGGAGTTTCGGCTTGCCCGAATGTATTAGCTTTAAAAAAAGCTGGATTTTCGAATGTAAAGCTTTATAGCGGAAGTTGGAGTGATTGGATCACTCACAAAGATTACCCAATTGAAACAGGCGATTAGGAACAAACCTACTGTCAGCTTGCCTTTTAGTTGAAGCGCTTACCGCTTTTACTTTATAATAGAGGAAATACATATGTGGAGGTAAATGATGTCAAAAGAAAGCTCATTCGATATTGTTTCAAAAATTGACATGTCAGAGGTAACAAATGCTGTTACAATGGCAACGAAAGAAATCCAAAATCGTTATGATTTTAAAGGTAGTAAAAGTAGTATTGCTCTTGAAAATGAAGAACTTGTTTTAGTTTCAGATGATGAATACAAATTAGAGCAATTAAAAGATGTATTGATTAGTAAATTGATTAAGCGTGATGTCTCTATTAAAAATTTAGATTATGGGAAAATAGAGGGAGCATCAGGTGGAACCGTACGTCAACGAGCAAAGTTAATTCAAGGAATTGATAAGGAACAAGCAAAGAAAATTAATACGATTATTAAAAATAGCGGTGTGAAAGTAAAAAGTCAAATACAAGATGATCAAATCCGAGTGACTGGAAAAAAACGTGATGACCTACAAGCTATCATTGCTGCTATAAGAGGAGCAGACTTATCAATTGATGTGCAATTTATTAATTATCGCTAATATAAATATGTAAAAGCAGAAGCTATGCCTTTTATACGAGGGCATAGCTTCTACTTTTTTCTATTAGAAGAGAATCTTTAACTTACCTTATATGGATAAATACTCATTTAAGTAAAAACACATACTACCATTAAGTCCGTATTGGAGGTTCAAATGATGTATCGTACCATAGCTAAAATAATCCTATCACTTATAGTAATAAGCTTTCTTATTATATGTAATGAGGCTTCCATGGAAGCAAAACCACAAGATGACAAACAAATTGATGAATTCATTCAAGGAAATAATTATCTCCCAGCAAAGAAAGCCATTAATCGTTTTGAACAAGAGCAAGGAAAAGAAGTAAGTCTGCCGAAAAAGTTACCGTTTCGCCCGACTCATAAATTTGGTCAGGTGACAATAGAAGGGGATTTAAGATTACATTATTTACGTGTCTTCAATAAACCACATCAAGATTTTATCATTTCAGTTTTGGCACCAGAGAGTAAAATTGAAAAACACATAACTTCGGAAGATAAGGTCGTAACCCTAAAAGACGGAACGAAGGCTTATTTTCAAAACAATGATCACATTCATACGTTAGTGTTTAAGAAAAAGGGGTGCGGGTATATACTTACCGGTAGTATAAAGCAGTCTAATGATTATGATTTGGAAGGCCTAATGGAAATTGCTGAATCCATTTAGAAACTTGAAAAAAGCCTGCTGAGTTTGTTCTCAACAGGCAGCAATTTAGTTCATAACTTCTTCTAAAGTTAGTTTATCAATTAGCCTTTCTGCTAATATGCGGTATTCATCAGTCAAAGTAAGATCTTGTGTTATTAGTACAGAAGGTTCACCATCAGCCTGCGGATTCGCAAGTGGAATAGATGCCAATAATTCCGTATCTAAATTTGAGGCGAGAGTGCTTCCGCCTCCTTTGCCAAATAAATGATACTTTTCATTTGAATGAGGCGGCGTAAAATAAGACATATTTTCTATCACGCCAATGATCGTATGATTCGTTTGTTTAGCCATTATCCCAGCACGTTCAGCTACATGAACGGCATTTGGGTGAGGAGTCGTTACGATAATCTCTTGACACTTAGGTAATTTATGATGTAAGTCTAGAGCTACATCTCCTGTACCTGGAGGGAGATCTAAAATGACGTAATCTTGTTTACCCCAAATGACATCGTCAAAAAAATGATCAATCATTTTGCCAAGCATGGGACCGCGCCAGACGACAGGGTCATTGCCTTTTAATAAAAATCCCATCGACATGACGGTAATATTTTCATGTCCAACTGGAATGATTTTATTATTCATTGTCTTTGGTTTCGAATCAATATTTAATATTTTAGGTACACTATATCCATAAATATCTAAGTCAATAAGTGCTACTTTTTTTCCAAGGTTCGCTAAAGATAATGCAAGGTTAACGGCGACGGTTGATTTGCCTACGCCACCTTTTCCACTTGTAATCGCAATAACTTTTCCGCTTAACAATATAATCACTCCTTTAGCAATAGAGTAACGAATATACAGTTACAAAACTGTGATGATGATCACTTTTATGATTATTTATAGACAAAAAAATGAGACTGACATATTGTCAACCTCATTTCGTCTTACATTCTGCAAATTTCTAATGGGCAGTTTTCGCAGTGACAAATATCTTTTAATTTATCGAGATCCCGAATGATAAGATACCCTTTTTCTTGAGCAAGAATTTCTTTTCCTCGTAAGTCTGAAAGCATTCGATTAACGCTTTCTCTTGTTGCACCAATGTATTCGCCTAGTTCACCATTTTTTACTTTCTTTGTAATACGAATTCCGCCACTGAAAGATTCTCCATATGAATTGGCCATACGGATTAATGTTGAACAAAGGGCGCCCAGTTTGCCGTGAAATGTGAGATCACGAAGTTTTGACTGAGTAATCTGGTTTAATAAAGAAGTCCATTTTAAGAATTCAACAGCAATTTCCCCATGTTGCCATAAAAGGATTTCTAAGTCTTTCTGTTGGATCACTCCTATGACACAATCCGTTAATGCCATTGCATTATAGCTATAATTGATAGACATGAAACTACTTAGTTCACCAAATAAGTCACCATTATCAAACATATTTAATATATATTCTTTTCCATCTGAAGTAGCTTTGGTTAATTTTACATTACCTTTTTTTATATAAAACAGCTTATCAGCTGTGTCACCTTCCCAAAATAAATACGTACCTGCTTCAATATGTTGTTCATACATAATTTCGGTAAGTGCTGTTAATGTTTTATCTGAAAGATGAAATGTATTTTGATTAATAGTCCGATCTAACGTTAGTTTTGTCATAAAAAAACCCCTCCTAACAACTGTTAGCTTCATTATAGAAGAAAACGAAAATGAAAAATGTGATAAAAATCACACTTAAACAAAACTAGGCATTTATTTTTCAAAAAATAAAGTGTGACACACTTAACAGTTTTAATCTTCAATTCGTTTTATAGTGAATGTACAAGGAGGTGAAACCCTATGGAGCTAACTGGTGTCATATTAGACAGTGAAAGTTACAAAATAGATAATGATCAATTAATTAGTTTACTAAAGTTGGGTGAGGAAACGTTAATTGAGAGACAAGTAAAAGAAATGAAAAAGGTTTGTAATGAAGTGATTCTTGTCACAAATAATCCATACGTATATTTGCCTATGTTCGGAAACAGTATCAGGATTATCACAGATTACTTTAAAGGAGCTGGTACATTAAGTGGTATGCATGCTGCGTTATCCCTGGCAAAGAATCAGTCTTTGTGGCTTGTAACATCAGACATGCCATTTCTTAGGTCAGATGTTGTAACTAGTATGGTAGAACTAAAAAACAACAGTGGGGTTCAATTGATCGCACCGGAATGGAATGGAAATTTGCAATTGTATCATGGAGTTTATGACCGATCGTGTTTGGATGTTACAAAAGAATTAGTAGAGAATAATCAAGTCGGGCTAATGAAGATCTTAGAGAAGGTTTCATTTAAAGTTATGAATCTAGATGGATTAAGTGATCAAACAATTAGAGATCATATGTCTTACTCTTTCCGTATTCGAAATTGTGAGGACTATCAAAAGGTTTTACAGTTGAGAAAATATCATGCTTATTAATTTAATATGATAGAAAGCGAGAGACCTGGAGAGATCAAAAAAGGTATCTCGTTTTTTGTTTTTTTTGACTAGTTGTTCATAAGTTTGTCATCTTGAATTTTTGAAATGTGATCAACGTCACAGTTAATTGTAGTCAGAAAATCTACAATGAACATATCAAATTAAGTGTTACAAATAAGGAGTGGCAACATGAGCGAGATTGAAAAATCATTTTATTCAAAAGCGAGTATGTATTCATTTGTCGTAGTTATGATCTTAATTTTCTTAATGTGGGTTGGTACCGGACAATTTTCTCATGTTGATATGATGTTGTTTGGTTATTTAATTTCATCCTTTGTTTTTGCTATTGGGATGACCATTCGTTTATGCGCATGGGCTGTGAGGCCAGCTACCCATCAAGTTCTAAAAAGAAGTTTCAGCAATATGAAGAAGAAAAAAAGAGTGAAGAGGAATTGGAAGGCTATAGCAAAAACAGCCTTTGACAACATTATTCTTCAAAAGTTTATTTTCAAACGTGGAATTTATAGAGGTATTATGCACTGGTTGATTGCATGGGGCTGTATTGGATCGTTTGCGATTACATTTGGATTAACGTTTGGATGGATGCACTTTAAACTTATTGATCCAGAAACTTATCAGATCGTTGTGATGGGAATTCCGACTATTTCTATGGCTGCAAATGGACTATTTGCTGAACTAGTGTATAACGGATTGAACATTACAGCGATGATGGTATTAATTGGTGTGACGATGGCGCTTATTAGACGTTCGAAAAATCAAGATGTCAAAGTGACGCAACGTGTTGAGTTCGATTTATTTCCATTATATATCCTTCTATGGGTTACAGTATCTGGGCTAATACTAACGGTCTCTTATAAGTTTTTAGGCGGATGGATGCACAACTATTTAGCTCTCATACACCAAATTACAGTTGTGATTTTCTTAGTATATTTCCCATTTGGTAAGCTGTTCCATCTTCCGGTAAGACCGTTAGCAACAGCTGTCCCAATGAACTATCAAGAAGTAGTAGGTGTTGATACGAGAGAGTGTAAATCATGTCAATCACCTTATAGTAATGATGATCAAATTAATGATGTAAAAGAAATACTTGGAGTACAAAGTTTTGACTTGCAGCTTGCTGATGGTTCGTATTTAGCTGATTACTGCCCAAGCTGCCGTAGAAGGATTCGTGTGATGAAGCAATTAAATATCAATTCAAACTTACCTTCTCCAAATGGACCGATTCAAACAAATAATGGCATTCATATTCCAGGGTTTGGTCAAAAGAGAGATGATTCTTATTATGAGAAAACGGGGGACGAATAAATGAGTGAATTTCTTGTCAAAGACGGTGTGAAAAATTTACAAAAGCCAGGCGAAAAACTTGTCACAACTCATTGTTGTTATTGTGGAATGCAGTGCGGAATGCATATCCGAGTAAATGAAAAGTCAGGGAAGGTCGTAGGGGTAGAACCAAGGTATGATTGGCCGGTAACCCTTGGAAAAATGTGTCCAAAAGGGGTAACCGCTTATCAAACGGTTAACCACAAGGAGCGAATTTTAAAGCCACTTATTAAAAAGAATGGTCAGTTTGTTGAGTCAAGTTGGGAAGAAGCGTATGACTTAATTGAGAAGAATTTCCAAAGACTTCAAGCTGAGCACGGGAAAGATGCAGTTGGAGTGTTCGGCGGAGTATCAATGACAAACGAAAAATGCTATTTAGTTGGAAAGTATGCTCGTGTTGGGCTTGGTACAAGATTTTTAGATTACAATGGTCGCTTCTGTATGTCTTCAGCGGCTGGTGGATTAATGAAAACTTTAGGTGTTGACCGGGGATCGAGCTTGCCGTTACCAGAATTCGAGCATACAGATTGTTTGTTTATGGCTGGATCAAATACAGCTGAATGTCATCCGACAATGATCCAGTGGTTATGGAAAGCAAAAGATAAAGGTGCAAAGTTAATTGTAGCCGACCCAAGGGAAACACCAACAGCTCGTGTAGCTGACGTTCACTTAGATTTAAAACCAGGATCTGATTCGGCCCTAGCAAACGGCATCATGCATTTGCTTATAGAAGAAGGATATGTCGACGAAGAGTATGTAAACGAAAGATGTAATAACTATGAAGAATTAAAAGCGATGGTGAAAAAGTTCACCCCTGAATTAACAGAATCAATTACTGGAGTAGCGATAGATAAAATTATTAAAGCCGCTCGTATATACGGAAAATCTCCGCGCTCAATTGTAACGTTTTGCCGAGGAATTGAGCAACAAAATAAAGGAGTAGACAACGTTACTCTTTACACATCTATGGCATTGCTCAGAGGACAGATTGGGAAATTCGCTTCAGGTGTAGCAACAATAACAGGTCAAGGAAATGGGCAAGGCGGTCGGGAGCATGGACAAAAAGCTGATGCACTACCTGGATACAGAAAAATTGATAACCCTGAACATGTCAAGTATGTAGCTGGCGTATGGGGAATCAAACCTGAAGAAATGCCAAAAGCGGGTGTGTCTGCTTACGAGATGTTTGATGAAATCCAAAATGAAAACATTCGTGCGATGCATATTATGTGCAGTAATCCAGCTGTATCTGCACCAAATCTAGAGCACATTTGGAGTGGCTTAAAAAAGCTAGAGTTTTTAGTTGTAAGTGATTTCTTCTTATCAGAAACAGCTGAATTTGCTGATGTCATTTTGCCAACGACGACTTGGGCAGAAGACGAAGGAACAACGACGAATTTAGAAGGCCGTGTTATTCGTGTACGAAAAGTTACGGAGCCTTTAGGTGAAGCAAAAACCGATTGGGAAATTATGCGTGATATCGCAAAGAGAATGGGAAAAGGAAAATTCTTTAATTATGAAAATCCTAGACAAATTTTCGAAGAGTTACGGATTGCATCAAAAGGTGGAAAGGCAGATTACCATGGGATTACATGGGAGCGTATTGATAAAGAAGATGGAGTGTTTTGGCCTTGCCCTTCCGAAGATCATCCTGGTACACCAACGATGTTTCAAGAAAAGTTTGGAACAGAAGACGGAAAAGCAAACTTAGCGGCTGTTGATTGGGCAGAACCTGGTGAAACACCGACGAAAGAGTATCCACACATTTTAACAACGGGTCGGGTCGTCTTTCACTACCTATCAGGAACTCAAACGAGACGTGTTGACTTTTTAATGGAACAATGCCCGTTGCCATATATTGAAATACACCCTGAACTTGCTAGTCAGTACAACATTTCAAATAAGGATAACGTGTTAATCACAAGCCCACGTTCCAAAATGACAGTTGAAGCTAGAATTACAAAGGCAATTCGCAAAGATACAGTATTCATTCCTTATCACTGGGGGAAAGAACTTGCTGCGAACCAATTAACGAATCCGGCCCTAGACCCTGTTTCTAGAATGCCAGAATTCAAAGTAGCTGCAGTAAAATTAGAAAAAGTATAAATCAGAAGCTAACTGGGGGAACTTCCAATGAATAAAATTATGTACCTTGAATTTGAACGATGTATCGGCTGCCGCGCATGTCAAGCGGCATGCCGAGAGTGTGGAGATCACGATGCCAAAGAACGGAATTATGTAGAGTACATTGACTTTACTGAAAGCAGACAAACATTTCCAATGATGTGTATGCAATGTAAAGATCCCGCTTGTGCGAGAGTGTGTCCAGCCAATGCGATCCAAATTACAGAAGAGGGTGTGGTCCTTTCTGCGATGGATGAGAAATGTATTGGTTGTCGTAACTGTACATTTGCTTGTCCATTCGGAATTCCTAAGTTTGATTTTGAGGAAAACAAAATGTATAAGTGCGATATGTGTTACGACCGCTCAAAATATGACATTGCACCAATGTGCGCATCTGTTTGTCCGAGTGAAGCGATTCGTTTCATTGATTTTGAAGAGATGCAATCATTACGTAGACGTCGTACACAAATGAATTTAATTGAAGGCAAGAAGCCGAGTGAAAATGACAAATGGAAATATGTACCTGAATTTTTCGGAGTGTATTCAGACTAGAGAGGAGGTCCACAATGACTGATAAAATACAATGTAAAAGAGAAAAACACCAAAGTAAAGACGATATGATTAATTTAAAGGATAATGTTAGTCGTTATGATGACTTAAAATTTAATCGAAGAGCCTTTTTGAAAACTGCAGTCGGAGCAACGGTAGCACTAGGTCTCTCAACCCTGCCTTTTTCCGTAAAAGCGTTTTTGGGAGATTTTGAAGAGGAACGAGAACTTGTTGAAATTGCCAAGTTAGATGACGTACCAAAAGGCTCATCCATTACCTTTAATTACCCAACCGAAAAAGATCCTGCGCTTTTAGTTCATACAAAAGCAGGTGAATTAAAGGCATATAACAGTGCTTGTACTCATTTAATGTGTCCTGTTTTTTATGAAAAGGAAAGCGAAGTATTGCTTTGCCCTTGCCACCAAGGATACTTTGACTTAAATAATGGTCATCCAATAGCTGGACCTCCACAAAGAGAGCTGCCATTGATTGAAATTGAAGTTCAAAATGGTATCGTATATGCAGCGGGAAGGAAGATTCGACATGGCTAAAACGATTTGTTGGACCATTATCTTCATTGCATTAGCTGTAAATGTTGTGATGTTACAATGGACCATAGAAGCGTATCTAGGTTTAGAATTTGACCTTGTATTTCGTAACACCATCGTTGCACTCATCTCTTCAGTTGTAGCCTTACTAACAATGTTTAAATGGAGAAAAATTGAATATAAATAGCAAGTCAAGGAAGCCAGCTATTTTAGTTAGGCTTCCTTTATCTATTTGTCTGCTATTTCGAGATCCCTTATAACAAAGGAACTAGATCAAGGCCGATAAGTAGTAATTTTTCGTTTCGTTAAAGCCACTTTTTCTCGGATGTTACTGACAATCGTACGAGTATACTTTTAACGTACCTCCTACGTGGGCAACATCAAAAAGGGGGGATTATGGAGATTCTTCCGCAAAAATAACGAAAAAAAATAATAGTTTTCATATGCGGTGTAGGTAGATTTCCACCATTTTAAAATTTATAATAATCTCAACATAACGTAATATTGAAATACTCAAATACCAATTATTGAAAACGGTTACAAGTGGAACTTTTTATGATGAGAAGAGGCAACATAATTGTAGTGTTATGAACTGTTTTAAAAAAATATCGCAGTCAATTTATAGAAAGGAGTTGCTACTTTCGTTAGTAAAGCTAAGATAAGAGATTAATAGGAAAAGAAACTTCTTTTCCTATTAAAATGGCGTATTTCAAGGTGTGGAAACAAGCAGGATAAGTAAGCACTTAAAAAAAGGGGGGGGGAAATAATGTAATGAGTTTTAGTCATAGTTAGGATTGATACTAAGCTCTTATTTGTTTACCGAATATTCTAAAAATAGGAGGGTCAAAAAATGAAATTGAAAAAAAAGTATTTCGTTTTGTTATTAATTTCTATGATGTGCGCAGTTGTAGTTGTAGGGTGTGGAGGTCAGACTAACGAAAGCGCTAGTACTACTAACGATGAAAGTTCCACGAATAATGAAAATGAAGCAGTAGAAACGATGGAACCAATTACACTATCACTAGCAGATTTTGCTCCAGCAACTCATCCAATACAGGCTAAATTGTTTCCAGAGTGGGTTCAAGCGATAGAAGAAGCTACTGATGGTTTAGTTAAAATTGAACTTTACCCAGGCGGATCATTGTTAGGAAGCGGAGATGTTTATTCAGGTGTGGCTGATGGAATTGCAGACATCGGGCATGATGTTTCTGGATTATATCCGGGTAGGTTACCTGTTTTGAATGCTTTGTATCTAGGTGGGATCAAATATGAAAATAGTGCAGTATCTAGCTATGTAGCTCGTGATCTTGTGGCAGAGTTGCAGCCTGAGGAATTACAAGATACGGAACTGATGTTTATTTATGGGATTTCTCCTGGGGTATTGATGACAACTGAACCTGTGGAATCATTGGACGATTTAAGGGGTAAACAGATTCGTGCAAGCGGTACAAACGTAGCTACTTTAGAAAAGTTGGGTGCAACTCCTGTTGCAATGCCGGTTACTGAAACGTATGAAGCCTTATCAAGAGGAGTTGTAGATGGAAGCTTATTACCAGCAGATACCCTAAAGAGCTTTAATTTAGCTGAAGTAACAAATTATGTGACTCATTCAAACTTAATGTATAACACGGTTCATTTTGTGACCATGAACAAAGATAAATGGAATTCACTTCCAACTCATATTCAAGAAGCTATTCGAGAAGTAAATGAGCAAACATTTAAGGATGCTGCTCAATTATTTACAGATGTCGTTGAGAGTGGCTTACAGTATGCCATTGATGAGCACGGGGGAGAAGAAATTCATTTGTCAAAAGAAGAAGAGCAACGTTGGGAAGAAACACTAAAACCTTTAGTAGAAAGCCATGTTGAAGAGTTAAACAGCTCAGGTCTTAACGGACAAGAAATCATGAATAAAATAGTAGAATTATCCGAGAAGTATAACGCAGAATTCGGAAATAACTAGTAGTCTATCTTTTATGGGGCTATCTCAAAACTAAGTTTTTGACCCTGAGAATACAATATAGTGCGCATGGTTGAATGTGCATAGTAGTTGTATCTCGGAATGGGGGTCAGATCTTTATGAGACAGCTCCCCTTCATATTACTTAAAGAGGGAGTTGATAAGGTGATCAAAGGATATATGGACATCGTAAAAAAAGCAAGCAAAGGTCTGGAAAATATAGCTGCTGTCATCCTGTTTCTTTCAGCTATGTTAGTTATAGCTAATGTAATCTCTAGAAGAGTTTTCAACACGCCAATCACTGGTACACTAGATTTAGTCCTATTTTTCACTACTGCTCTTATTGCTCTATCTATTGCATACTGTGCTGTAGAAGGTGGGCATATATCCATTAGTATCTTTGTTGATCGTTTACCTAAAGGGGTACAAAAAGTAATCAATGTCATTATTGGTACGATTTCTGCACTTTTTCTTGTCCTCGTATCTAGGCAACTTGTATTATATGCAATTTCTTCTCACTCTTCAGGGGATGTATCACTTACTCTCCGATGGCCTCATTACCCATTTATTTTATTACTGGCTGTTGGATTTGGAGCGCTAGCTTTGGTAGTGCTTGGGCAAGTATTATCTTTATTCACAGAAGAAGGTGAACAACGATGACACCGGTTACAATAGGTCTTATTTCTATCATTATCTTTTTTATTTTTTTATTGTTGCGTATGCCAGTATCTTATACGATGTTAATTACAGGAATTATAGGGATTAGCTTCTTAAATTCACCTACAGTAGCATTAAAAGTTGCTGCAACGGAGATATATACCTCTTTTTCAACTTATACTCTAAGTGCAATCCCCATGTTTGTTTGGATGGGATTTCTAGCTTTATATGGCGGAATTGGGGCCAAATTGTTTCATTTTGCTTATAGAACAGTAGGTCATCTTCCTGGTGGATTGGCAATTGCAGCGCAAGGAGCTGCTGGTCTTTTTGGGGCGATATCAGGTTCGAACACAGCTACAGCGGCAACAATTGGTTCGCTTGCCGTCCCAGAAATGAGAAAGCATCATTATAATAACTCTCTTTCAACCGCAAGTGTCGCTGCGGGCGGGATATTAGGTGTGTTGATTCCACCAAGTACGCTATTTATTATATACGGAATTGCTTCAGAACAATCGGTTGGAAAACTATTTTTAGCAGGAATTATACCTGGAATAATATTAATGATTTTATTTATGGTCATGGTCTATATTCTTGCTTTGAGAAATCCTACACTTGCTCCAGCTGGGGAAAAATCGACTTGGAGTGAAAGGTATCAATCTCTTAAAGGTGGTCTGTGGGAAGTCATTGTTATTTTTGCTTTATCTATGGGAGGGTTATTTGCTGGTTGGTTTACACCAACAGAAGCAGGTGCAATAGGGGCAGGGGGAGTGTTAGTCCTAACCCTTTTAACAAAACAGTTAAGCTGGGAAGGCCTTAAGAATTCCCTTTTTGACACACTACGAACTACTGCTATGATTATGCTGCTGATTGCGTCTGCGGTTGTGTTTGGCCGACTAATTACTATGAGTCGAATCCCGTTTGAAATAGGTGGATGGGTTGAGAGTCTGATGCTCCCTTCATTTATTATTATGGCTCTGATCTTACTCATTTATTTAATATTAGGGTTTTTCATGGATGCTTTGGCTTTAATCTTATTGTCTATTCCTATATTTTACCCGGTGGTTGTAAATACACTAGGCTATGATCCTATTTGGTTTGGTGTCATTATAGTCCTGGTTGCTGCCATGGGAGTTATTACACCACCAGTTGGGGTAAATGTGTATATTATTAAAGGAGTCGTCAAAGACGTATCCGTTGAGGAAATCTTTCGGGGGATATGGCCGTTTTTAATCATGATTATTGTTCTCGTAGCCTTATTGATGGCTGTACCAGAAATTGCTACGTTTTTACCAAATTTACTTAGTTAATGTTGAAATGAAGGTGGTAAATGTGAACTGCACCCCATTTGTTAGATCTAACAAATGGGGTGCAGTTTTTTTATACCGCTTTGATTGTTACAGTTAGGGTGATTGAATCGTATGAGATAAAAAAATAATCAACCCCTGTTATTTTTTTTGACGATTTCTCTTATTTTTACGTTATCGTTAAAATGAATGAAAGAAAAAAGTTTTTCCCTACACGATGTAGGTGGTTCAAGAAAAAAAAACATATTAAAGTTAAAAATGAGGAAGGAAGAATTTAGAGCATAACAACAAACTAGAAGAGGTGAAAATGTTAATAGTGTTTATGATGAATGGTTTATTGTAAGCGGTTTCGTATAATGAGCTATTTAAAGGAGTGGTATGAAAAGTATGTTTACAGAGCGATATCATATGTCTTTGCCTGAACTATTGGAGTCCGCCTTATCGCTAAAACGAAATGAAGAAGTAATATACGATGGGAAAAGAAGAGTCACTTATAAAGAATTAGATCAGGAAGCCGGAGATTTAGCATCAGGGTTACATCAGTTAGGAATTTGTAAAGGGGATCGTGTCGCAGTTAGTTTACCAAATTGGCATGAGTTTATAGTGATTAACTTTGCCTTAGCTAAATTAGGTGCCGTACTAATTCCGTTTAATACACGTTTTAGAAAGGAGGAAGTCACCAATATTTTAAATAATTCAGGTGCGAAAGCTGTCTTTTTCCCGAAGGAATTTGATAAAATAGATCATTTTCAACAATACCAAGAAATAAAAGAACGTGTACCACAATTAGAGTATCTAATTTCAGTACGCTTTGAAAGTGAAGACATACTAAGCTATGAAAACCTACTAAGGAACGGGAAACTGACAAAGGCACCCGCTGTAGAGATAGACGCAGCTGAGGACGTTTTTGCGATTCTCTATACTTCTGGGACCACGGGTAGACCAAAGGGAGCAATGCTTACACATAAAAATTTGGTACATACAGCTGTTGCTGGTGCTGAATGTATGAAATGTTCACCACGAGATGTACTTTTACTCCCAACTCCAGTATTTCATGTGATGGGCCTTATGTTTGTGTTACGTGCGGTCGCCTCAGCTGGTCGAATGGTTCTGATGGAAGTCTTTAAGCCAGAGAAAGCACTATTACTGATTGAACAAGAAAAAGTCACGATCAAACCAGGTGTTCCAACGATGTTTATTTTAGAATTGAACCATCTGAATTTCGATAAATATGATCTTTCATCGTTACGAACAGGAGAAATGGGGGGAGCTCCTGCGCCTGTTGAAATCATTAGACGTATAAGAGAACAGATGGGGTGTAATGTACTTATCGGGTATGGTATGACGGAAACATCGCCAACGTTATCTTTAACTAGCTTTGATGATGATGATAAATTACGAGCTGAAACAGTTGGGAAAGCACTACCTGGTGTAGAGGTAAAGGTAGTAGATAAAGATAAAAATGAATTGCCTGCAGGGGAAGTTGGAGAGTTAGCATGTAAAAGCTTTGGATTGATGAAAGGCTACTATAATATGCCTGAAAAGACTCATGAAGTCATTGATGAAGAAGGCTGGTATTATACTGGTGATTTAGTCACTATCGATGAAAAGGGTTATATTCGCATTGTCGGTCGTAAAAAAGAAATGATTATCCGTGGTGGTTATAATATTTACCCTCGGGAAGTAGAGGAGTATTTCTATACCCATCCTAAGGTTAATGATGTCGCTATTATAGGATTGCCAGATACAGTTCTTGGTGAAATCTCATGTGCTTGCATTCAGCTGAAAACTGGTGTTGAAGGAACAGAGGAAGAGTTGCTTCAGTTTATTAAAGAGAAAGTAGCTGATTATAAAGTTCCAGATAAATTGATTATAGTGCAAGATTTTCCGATGACACCATCAGGGAAAATTAGAAAGGTAGAATTACAGAATCAATTAATGGAACATATACAATTGCGATAATAATAGAAATGAAAAAAATATAGGAGAGGAAGATAAAAATGGCAAATTCATTAAAAGTTGGGGTAGTTGGCGCAGGAAATATGGGATCTGGAATTGCGCAAAAAATGGCGCAAGAAGGTTTGCATGTAACATTAGTTGATGTAACAGAAGAGCAAGTTCAAAGAGGTATCTCCATTATAGAGAAAATGCTTAATGAGGGCATAGAAAGAGGGATATTTAGTGAGAAGGAAGTGTCTGACACATTGGCTCGAGTTCATGCAACATCGGACTATGAAGCTTTAAAAGATGCAGACTTAATCGTTGAGGCAGTTTTTGAAGATGAAAAAGTGAAAGGGGATCTTTTTGCCAAGTTAGATAAAATATGTGATGAGAAAACGATTTTTGCGACTAATACTTCAGGTATATATATAAGAGATCTAGCTAAATATACAAACCGACCAGAGAAATTCATTGGCATGCACTATTTCTATCATCCTGCAAAAAATAGATTGGTAGAGGTAATCCCGCACGAAGGAACATCTCAAGAGACGATCGAGACGACGCTTTTTATAGGAAAACTTCATAATAAAACATGTATTGTCGTAAAAGACTCACCAGGCTTTGCTGTCAATCGCTACTTTTCGACGTTTCTGACAGAATCTATTTATTTATTGGATCAAGGGGTAGCTAATACGGCAACGATTGATGCTGCAGCAAACCAAGGTTTTGAAATTGGAATGGGTCCTTTTGAATTAATGAATGTAACAGGAATCCCAATTGCATTACATGTCTCAGAATATATGGGGCAGGAAGTAAGTGAATTTTATTCTCCAGCGGATATCCTTAGAAGACAAGTGGAGTTAAAACAAGATTGGGATCTTAGTGGTGAAATAGATGAAACCAAATTTCAGACCATTAATCGCCATCTATACGCAACCATTTTTGGTGTGGCAGGTGCACAGGTTGACGAAGGTGTAGCTTCAATTGAGGATACGGATAGAGGGGCAAAAATAGGTTTAAGATGGAGCTTAGGACCGTTTGAATTAATAAATAAAGTTGGTGTTCAAGAAGCGTGTCAAATGGTAAAAGAACTATATACATCACGTTCAGGCTTCCACTTCCCTGAGGTGTTAAAAAAACAGGCTGAAAAGGGGCTGCCATTTGAATTTAAATATGTTGATTTAGAAGTGAAAAATGACATTGCCTATATTACGATTAACCGGCCTGAAGCTATGAATGCATTAAATCCAGTAGTTGTAAATCAACTTGAAAAAGCATTTGAAGAGGCGGAGAAAGATCCAAAAGTAAAAGGAATTGCGATTCAAGGCGCTGGAAAAGCATTTGTAGCAGGTGCTGATATAAAGCATTTTATTGAATGCATTCAAACGAATCAAATCGAGAAAAATGTAGCGTTTACTAGAAAGGGTCATGAGTTATTTAGAAGATTCGAAATGTCAGAGAAGCTAACCATTGCTGTACTAGACGGACTATCTCTTGGTGGAGGAAGTGAACTTGCGCTAGCATGTCAAGCAATTGTCGCAACACATCAAGGATCAATGGGCTTCCCTGAAAGTGGATTAGGGATCTATCCTGGTTTAGGTGGAATGCTTCGAACGAATCATCATATTGGGAAAGAGCTAACGAAATATTATACCTTTACAGGTAAGACGATTCCAGCAAAAGTGCTAAAAGAATTGGGGATTGTTACGGAGTTAGTAGATATGAAAGATACTGAAGCAGCAATTGAAAAGATCGTGGCGAATGGAAAGTTTAATAAATATGGAGAGCGAGAAATTCCATCATCATTTGAAGAATTCAAAAAGGCTTTTTCTGATGAAAATGTGGAGCGTATGTTAAATGGTGAAAAACCAGAGGGGGTTAGGAATGAATTAGCAGAGAAAGTGTTAAAAGTTCTTTCGAATAAAGGGTTAATCGCACTTGAGACGATGAATGAACTGATTAATAAACAAGCAGATCTTTCAATTGATGAAGGGATTGAGCTTGAACTAGACGGTTTAGTACCGATTTTTAAAACGGAAGATGCTCTAACTGGATTAATTGCTGTAACAAAAGGCAAGCATCCAGTGTTTAAAACCAAACTAGTAGGGAGGGCATAAGTACTCATGAGTATGTTTGATAAGGCCTTTATTCCATATGGAGGTTATTACTCAACACCGTTTAGTAAATGGCAAGGCACTTTGCAAAATGAACATTCTATAGAACTAGGTGCCAAAAGTAGTAAAGCATGGTTTGAGTCAAGAAATTTAGATCCTAATGAAGAATTGGATTATCTTTATTTAGGGATTACAATAGGACAAAAAGGTGTATTTTACGGTGCTTCCTGGGCTTCCACATTAATGGGAGCTCCGGATATTCCAGGACAAACGTTAATGCATGCTTGCGCAACATCGACAACCACTCTCTATAATGCAGCTGCTGCAATTCAATTAGGAAACGCAAATACAGCGTATTGTATGTTAGTCGACCGCTGCTCCAATGGGCCTCATACCGTTTGGCCAAATCCGCAAGGGCCTGGTGGTGAGGTCATTTCGGAAAATTGGAATATGGACAATATGGCTGGTGACCCATCAACCGGAATAGGGATGATTTATACAGCAGAGAGAGTTGCGAAAGAAAATGGGTTTACTAAGGAACAAGCGGATGAACTAACTTTTCGTCGCTACGAGCAGTATGCCGATTCGTTAAAAGACGATCGGGCATTTCAAAAAAAATATTTGAAGCCAGTTGAAGTTAGGATTTCTAAGCGAAAAACGATACTTCTTGAAGCGGATGAAGGTGTTAATGAAACATCGAAAGAAGCTTTAAATAAACTAAAGCCAACGACCGAAGATGGCATCCTGACGTTTGGCAGTCAAACACATCCAGCGGATGGAAATGCAGGAATAATTGTCACTTCTCAAGAAAATGCTGCCAACTTAAGCACCGATTCTGCAATTCCAATTCAAATCATTTCCTATGGCTATGCAAGAGCAGAGAAAGCCACAATGCCGGCAGCACCTGTACCAGCTGTTAAAATGGCATTAGAGAGAGCAGGTTTATCTATTCATGATATGAAAGCGATTAAAAATCACAATCCATTTATTGTGAATGATATATATCTTGCTCAAGAGCTAGGAATTGACCCAATGAATATCAATAATTATGGAAGCTCTTTGGTTTTTGGTCATCCGCAAGCACCGACAGTGGGAAGACTGCTGATCGAAGCAATTGAGGAAACTGTACTTAAAGGTGGAGGATATGCATTAGCAACAGGGTGTGCCGCAGGAGACAATGGTGCAGCTATCATTGTCAAAGTGGGGTAGTCAATTGCTTGGTTCCTGACCAGCAGTACATCATGTACTGCGGTCAATTTTTTTGTTAACTGCCGCTAGTCAGTTAACAAAGATAAAGAAAAAACGGAGGGGATTTGGATGAAAACAATAGAGTATACATTTGAAGTGAAGTGGGGAGATACGGATGCAGCTGCGATCGTTTTCTATCCTAATTTTTATAAATGGATGAATGAAGCATCTCATCATTATTTTGGTCAAATTGGTTTTAAACCTTCAAAACTATTTGCTGAGGAAAAGGTTGGTATGCCTTTATTAGAAGCGAATTGTCAATTTAGGACTCCATTGTTGTTTGAAGATATTGTTACAGTCTATTCAACTATTACTGAGATTCGAAATAAGGTTGTAATTCTAGAACATATCTTTAAAAGAGTCGATACGATCGTTGCAATAGGCAAGGAAGTTCGAGCGTGGACTAGTTTTGAAGGGAAACCAAAAGCGATCCCTGTTCCTGCAAAACTTCGTGAAAATGCAATAGGATAAAGGGACATTGCGATGACCATTGAAGGGTCGAGATTACTCGTGCATAAGTCCACTTATCTTTATGCAAATTTACGAAGGGACTAACCAAATTCAAAGGGATGTAATTGCAAAAGAGTTGTTGAAACACTAAAAATAGGATTAGAGGAAACAGAATGACCGATCGTGTCTATGAACATAGAAAAGTTTAAAAGAATGGCAAGAAAGAAAATGAAAGCTTTCAAGTCCCTGGTCTTTTTGTCCAGGGACTTGAAAGCTTTCTATTCATTTATAATTATCTTTTCGCTGTTATGGAATAGAAGGAATTTGTAGAAAAACAAAGAATATTATATAGAGATAACTATAAACAGCAAAAGAGTAACCAAAAAATGTAAGCGTTTTATTTAAAGGGCGAGTACCTGGAGCGCAAAAGATAGAACATGTGAAGAACGCCTAACCCATAAAACAACAAAGTATGCGAAAAGAGCCTATTTAAAAGAAAGGAGAGCTAATAATGATACTGACAAAACGTGAAAAGTTACTAAATCGGTTAGAAAATCATTTACGAATGACAGCTCGTCAACTTGTGAAATTCGACACGGAAGAAGAAACGTTGCAGTATTTAATTGACTCCTCTCGTTCTGAAATTAAATGTGATTTTGTTGGAATTGTTCTAAAAGAAGGAGAGTGGTTAACATCAAAAGTTTGGAGCGGATGTACCACGTCTATTTCAGATGCATTTCCATTACGGGTAAATCAGTGTTTGCCAACACTATTGAGTAAGAGCATCACATTTGAAAAGGTAGACAGGGAGACTGAGTGTAATTTTACAAGACTATTATTACAAGAAAAAGTAGCAACTTGGTTTACAGTTCCTTTAAAAGATGAACCTAATAATTATGGGTTTTGTGTATTTGGTTTCAACAAATATGTTCCACTCTTACATGAAATGGATAAAGTATTTGTTGAGTTTGGTAAAGATGTAGCAGTCGCTATTTCGCTATCTAGAAGAAAGGAAATCCAAAAAAGCAAAATTAGTGACATTGAGTGGATGAGTCAAAACCTTACATTAGATGTCGAAATTGATCAAGTTGTTGAAAGACTGGTGGAAAGGGCAGGGAAATCCACAAATGCTCAATTTGCTTGTATTTATTTATTCAATGAAAAAGAAAATTCTTTTGTATTGCAATCACCTTCCTATGGAAGTCAAACCCGAGCGAATATTATTCAGATTGAAGAAAATTATGTCTTAAAAGAATATTTTCCGTACTTAGAAACACTCGGTGGTAACCAACTTACAGTTCCTCTGCTCATTGATTTAAAAACAATTGGTGTGATACATGTTGAACATAGCAGCAATGTATTTACAAATGAAGATTTAGAAATTCTTGAGCTTCTTTCCAACCATGTTGCTGCGATGTTAGAAAATGCACGTCTTTACCATAATGAGAAAGATCATAAACAAAGACTTCATTACTTATTGGATTATCAGCAAGCGCTTGTTAAAGAAACGGTTGAGAAAGATAATTTTGATGGCATTGTTTTAACACTCAGTAAACTTTTCTCAAAATCGGTTTTGATTTTCGACCGGTTTATGAGGCCGGTCGCCTATGAATTATACGGCTTAACAAATGATCACTTACATACTCTTACTGAATTAGCAACGTTTGAAGTATATCAAAAGAAAAATCGAGATTTATGGTTTTCTATAGACGATGATCGGAAGATGGGTGTTTGGCCTGTTGATGGAGGAGGAGATTTGCTAGGGTATTTAGCCATTGATATTACAGGGGAAGAAATTGATGATTTTTATAAATTAAGTATAGATTTAGCAAGAAATATAGCATCGATTCAATTTATTAAACAAAAGATTGTATTGGATGCAAAGGAACAAGTAAAGGATAGTTTTATTCATAAGTTGCTTGTAGAGAAGGTGGAGGATAAGGAAAGTATCATCCAATATGCAAACTTATTTCAATGGAATTTGTTTAACAAGCATAGGGTCGCTGTAGTATCACTTGACCTTGGGGATGAAGTATCAAACGACAATATCCTAGAACAGCAAGCAAAAAAAGCTCTGCTTTGGGACCAGTTAAAAACAAGAATTTTGTTTTACGATCAAGATATATTGTTGGCAAATAAAGATGGAGATTTGATCTTAATTGTTCCCATTGAAAAAGAGAAGGAAAATCCTAAAGTATTTTGGGCAAAATTGCATGAGGAACTTAAGAAGTGGTTGTTGCTACAAGGAGATAAAAGTACGATCTTGGTTGGAATAGGTGGCAAAACGGAATTCATCCAAGATTACTTCACGATGTATCAACAAGCAGTTCAGGCATTGAGCGTTGTTTCTCATCATTTTTCAAATGTTGGTTTTGCAATGTTTGAGGATTTAGGCTCGTACACTCTCCTCCATCATTTAAAAGATTCATCAATTGCGATGTTATTTATAAAAAAGCATTTAGAACCATTGCTTAAATATTCGGAAGGAAAGAGTATGGATTTGTTTCATACTTTGCGAGTTTTTTTAAATAATAATGGCAGCATTAAAGATACGTCTGAGGAACTTTTTATACATCGAAGTTCTTTGTTATATCGATTAGAGAAAATTGAGAACTTACTAGAAGTTTCTTTAGCCTTCGCAGAACATCGATTCGATTTAATGATGGCCTATAAGTTATATGATTTATATTATGCGAATTTGTAAATAAATCATGTTAAGCAGCAGTTAAAAAGCAGGGGGAAGATTTCTCCTTGCTTTTTACTCCTACAAGAAGTTGGAATAAGAAATGTCAATTCCTACATCATGAAGGTATTTTTCTGAAAGTTAACAATTTATAATTAGCATATCGGAAAAAGCTAACAACCAGTAAATCTATTAAATAAACAGTTTGTATAACTATGTCAACAATTAATCGGATAGTCTTAGTCTATTAATTAAAAGCGTTATCATGTGTGAGAAAAGAGCTTGTTGAGTGTATTGTTTGAAGAAGTATTATTGGCGCCGTTCACAGATTAATAAAATTTAAAAACAGGAGATGATGAGATGAAACAAAATGATGTTGTACTAGTTGAAGGGGCACGTACCGCCTTTACAAGATTTTGTGGTTCGTTTAGAGAAATTACGGCAACAGATTTAGGAGCATTAACAGCCAAAGAAGCAATAAAGCGTTCGGAAATAAATGCAGATGAAGTTGATCAAGTCTTTTTCGGCAATGTTATGCAATCTAGTACAGATGCACATGTATTAGCTCGTCACGTCGGGCTAAAGGCTGGGGTGTCCATTCCAACTCCATGCTTAACGATCAACCGTTTGTGTGGATCTGGTTTAGAGTCTATAGTGCAAGCTGCAAGGTTGATTCAAATAGGTGAATCACAAGTTGCGTTAGCCGGAGGAGCGGAAAATTTAAGTCAAGTACCACATGTCATTCGTGGTGCAAGATGGGGATTAGGTTTAGGACAAACGGGCGCCGAAGATTGGCTATGGGATTCTTTTTATGATTCGTACGGAGATTGCACGATGGCTGTCACTGCTGAGAATTTAGCAAAACAATATGAGCTATCTCGTGAAGAAGTAGATCAACATGCATGCCTAAGTCATGGGCGTGCACTAGCTGCAATGGAAAAAGGATATTTCAAAGAAGAAATTGTACCTGTTACCGTGAAGAAGAGAAAAGGAAATGTAACGGTTGACACTGACGAACACCCTAGGAACACAACTCTAGAAGAATTAGCAAAATTAGATGCAAGATTCGTCGAAAGTGGTGTTGTTACGGCGGGAAATGCTAGCGGTATAAATGATGGTGCAGCAGCAGCCATACTTACGTCTAGTCACTACGCTGAGAAAAGAGGGTTAAAGCCTTTAGCGCGCCTCGTTTCTTATGCAGTAGTTGGAGTTGATCCCAAAGTTATGGGCATCGGACCGGTTCCGGCTATTCAACAAGCATTGAAAAATGCTGGGATGAAATTAGAAGATCTTGATTTAATCGAAATTAATGAAGCTTTTTCTGCACAATACATTGCTTGTCAAAAAGAGTTAGGGTTTGATCCGGAAATTGGAAATGTAAATGGCGGTGCTGTTGCATTAGGTCACCCATTGGCCGCATCAGGAACAAGAATTACATTATCATTGTTAAAAGAGTTAAAGCGTCGTGGGAAAAAATACGGAGTTTCATCTCTTTGTATTGGTGGCGGTCAAGGAATTGCAGCCATTTGGGAGAGAGTATAAGCGAGGAGGACATTTATGAATGGAAGTCTTTCTTTACATCAAGTGTTAGAGCAAGCCGTAAATAAACATCCTAACAAGGAGGCATTATTTGACGGCTTTGAAAGAAAGTCATATCGGACTCTCTATGAAGAGAGTCTACGACTAGCTTCATCATTGTCTCAGCTAGGTGTGACAAAAGGCGATCGAGTGATGGTTTGCTTACCAAATTGGAACGAGACGGTTGTCATTTATTTTAGTTTAGCAATGCTTGGGGCAGTTTTGGTTCCATGTAACCCACGTTCTAGTCGTGAGGAATTTATTTATATCCTTGAAAATAGTCAAGCTAGTACGGTCTTTCTTTCCGATTGCTTTACTCATACAGAATTATTTAAACATTATGTTAAGGGACAATACAATTACGTCACTCTTGAACGGATAATCATGGTTCGTGGTCAAAACAAAAGCTTCTATTTATTTGAGGAGTTAGTAGAAAAAGAAGACTCCAAAGAAACTCTTAACGTGAAAATAGATCCAGACAAAGATTTGTTTACTAT
This sequence comes from Halalkalibacter flavus, assembly GCF_036663575.1. Taxonomy (NCBI): domain Bacteria; kingdom Bacillati; phylum Bacillota; class Bacilli; order Caryophanales; family Bacillaceae; genus Halalkalibacter; species Halalkalibacter flavus. The sequence continues at coordinate 2,998 of NZ_JAWRVK010000019.1, read as the reverse complement.
TTTATATACGTCTGGAACGACTGATAAACCAAAAGGTGTTATGCTCACTCATAAAAATGCCATTTATACAGCAAATGTAACAGCAGAAGCAATGGAGTGTAATAGCAAAGATGTGTTCCTTGTATCGGTCCCGCTGTTTCATGTATTCGGATTAATTCCAAGTATGATAACGGCAACAATTATTTCAGCAAAAATGGTTTTACAAGAAAAGTTTCAGGCGAGAGAGGCACTTAACCTAATTGAACAGGAGCAGGTTACCGTGCATCATGGAGTGCCAACGATGTTCATCCTTGAATTAAATGATCCGATGCTCGGATCATTTGATTTATCAACGTTACGAACAGGGATTGTAGCTGCAGCTCCATGTCCAGAAGAGGTTGTTAGAAAAATTCGAACCTTAATGGGGTGCAATATTATCGTTTCATATGGTTTAACTGAAACATCAGCCGGTGTTACAGCAACGAGTTTATATGATGATGATCTTTTGCGTTCGGCTACTGTCGGAAAACCACTTCCTGGGACGGAGGTAAAAATAGTTGATTTATTTAGAAATGAAGTGTCAAGAGGTGTAACTGGTGAGTTGGCAGTAAGAAGTTTTGGGGTTATGAAAGGATACTTTCATTTACCAGAAACAATCATGAGAATTGATGAAGAGGGGTGGCTATATACTGGAGATTTAGCAAAGATGGATGATCACGATTATATTACGATCATTGGTAGACAAGAAGAGATGATTATTCGTGGAGGTTACAATATTTCTCCAGAGGAAGTAGAAAATGTTTTATACAAACATCCAAGTATTTTAGAGGTAGCAGTAATTGGGATGGAAGATTCTATATTAGGAGAAATGATCTGTGCAGTGATTAAGTTAAAGCCAGATCGAGTAGAAGATGAATATTGTTTGAAAAGTTATATGGAAGGAAAACTAGTAAACTATAAAATCCCAGACCAGTTAGTGTTTCTTGAAGATCTCCCCAAAACAGCAAGTGGAAAAATTAATAAGATGGAACTAATGGTAGAACTTACTAAGCAGTTAAAAGAATGGTAAAAGGGAGGAACGGTTTGAATGATTGTAAAAGACAATAAATTGTCCGTATCAGAACTGTTAACTCGAGCCGTTGAATTAAAACCTGATCGTGAAGCTCTTTATGATTTACAAGAAAGGATTACTTACAAACAGTTACATGAAAGAGTTGAGAAACTTGTTGGAAAGTTGATAGAGCTTGGGGTAAAAAAAGGAGACAGAGTGGGTGTTTGCTTACCGAATTGGAATGAAACACCAATTATTTTCTTTGCAGTTGCAAAAGTTGGTGGAATTGTTGTCCCTTTTAATCCAAACTACCGTCAGAACGAAATCGATTATATTATTGGGAATTCAAAACCGAAACTATTGTTTGTTTGTGAAAAAGTAAAGAAAAATGTTAGGTTAGAGAAACTAGCGTCAAGCGTTGAAAGAATCATATCGGTTCGTTTTGAACATGAACGTACCATGTCATTTAATTCCTTGCTCATAACAAACGGAAACAATACTAGTATTACTCTACCTGAAATCGATATAGATAATGATATTTTTTGTATTCTCTATACATCCGGCACAACAGGTGCTCCAAAAGGAGTCATGTTGCCACATCGGAGTATCGTTCAATCTGGTAATACATTAGCTGCTAGTTTACGTTGTACAACAGATGATGTATTTATTGTACCTGCACCATTGTTTCATATTTTTGGCATTGCATGTAATTTAATGGCATCGGTTGCAGCACAATCAAAACTTATCCTTCAAGAAAAATTCCAACCAGAGCAAACACTACAATTAATTGAAGAAGAGAAAGTGACAATTCATCAAGGCGTTCCAACGATGTTTGTTATGGAATTAAATCTACCTGATTTTGATCAATATAATCTATCGACACTGCGAACAGGAATGGTAGGGGCAGCTCCTTGTCCACCTGATACAATAAGAGCCATACGGGAGAAGATGGGACTGAATCTGTTAATCTCATTTGGAATCTCTGAAACGGGAACAGTAACGATTACTGATTACGATGAGGAAGAGATCAATTATTTGGAAACAGTAGGCAAGGCCATTGACGGGGTTAAGTTGAAAATCGTGAATGAACATCGAGAAATGTTGCCAGTAGGAGAAGTTGGGGAAATTGCTTGTAAAAGTCTTGGTACGATGAAGGGATATTATAAAATGGAAGAACAAACGAAGAAAGTATTTGATGAAGATGGATGGTACTATACTGGTGACCTTGGCTCTTTAGATGAAAAAGGCTATCTTCGTTTCGTAGGACGAAAAAAAGAAATGATTATCCGTGGTGGATACAATATTTATCCACAGGAAATTGAAGGGGTATTAGCAAAACATCCAAAAGTACTTGAATGTGCTGTTGTTAGTTATCCAAATGAAGTATTAGGTGAATTAGTTTGTGCCGTTATTAAACTGAAAAAAGGGGAAAGCTGTACTCCTGATGAAATAAAGGAATACGTCAAAACATTTATTGCAACGTACAAAGTACCTTCTAAAGTGGTGTTTGTGGAGGAGTTTCCAGTTACAGCGAGTGGGAAAATCCAAAAAGGAAAATTGAAAGAAAAGATGCTTAAACTCGTTCATACAAGTGAAAAGGACTAAACAAGAAAAGAAAAGGTCTTCTCCGAACTACCGATGTCGATAGTGAAGGACCAATTGCCTCCACGTTTTCGGAAATAGATTTTTATTTTATACCCCTTTTCAAGCTTACGTGGATATATATATAGTAAAGTGATACTCTCTTTACTTATAATTCTGAATATCTAATATTAACTCACAATTTAAATGCCTATTTAATTTTTTAACAAATAGTTGAATAGGCGAAATTAAACTTTAACTAGTATTAAACATTAGAGTAAGTCCTGTTAAGATTTAACAGGACTTACTCTAATGGATCTAGGTCAATATTTTGGACACAAAAAAGTTAACTTTCTTACCAATTATCAAGTAGACTCAGGTGGCTTG
>NZ_JAWRVK010000018.1:0-98599 GCF_036663575.1 Halalkalibacter flavus | reverse complement strand
GGCGGAATTGGCAGACGCGCTAGACTTAGGATCTAGTGTCTTATGACGTGGGGGTTCGACTCCCTTCACCCGCATAAAAAAACCATACATAGTGTATGGTTTTTTTTTTTTGGCGAAAGATCATCTTAAATCTTTCTTCGACTGATCGGCTGTCTTCTTTCCCGGTACAAGATCAATTCCACCTGGATGAAAAGGATGACACTTAAGAATCCTTTTTAACGTTAACCATCCACCTCTAATTGCACCAAATCTTTTGATAGCTTCCATTCCATAATGAGAGCATGTTGGATAAAACCGACAAGTAGGAGGTTTTATGGGAGATATAACGAGCTGATAAAAGCGGATGATGGATAAGAGGATTGTTTTCATTTGAGACACCTTTCAAAAAAAATTTAAAATTAAGGAGGAAATTGTCAGCCTTTGTCTAATTATAACAAATATTAATTTTGAAAGGAGGATAAAATAAACTCTACGTAATATCCCCGCTTTAAAAATTCCTCAGAGGTGATGAAAATTGAATAATGAAAAAGGCTTTACCCTCATTGAAATGTTGATTGTCCTAATGATTATTTCGATTCTCCTCCTTATCGCTGTCCCAAACATGTCCAATAATAATGAAGTTGCAGCTTCAAAAGGGTGCGAGGCTACTGTGAAAATGGTTCAAGCTCAAGTGTATGCGTATGAGATTGAGAAAGGTGAATTACCTAATAATTTAGATGATCTTTCTCCTGATTACGTTGATAAGCTGAAATGCCCAGACGATACTGAATTAGACTACGACAAAGAAGACAATGGAAAAGTAACTAGTAAATCTTCTTAATATGAGCTCAAGCAAAGGATATACCCTCATCGAATTGCTTATCACTTTAACCATTCTATCTTTCATTCTTCTAATACCAATAATTAAACTTTCCAATCCATCGTCAAATGATCACGAAGCGGATTTAATTGCTAAACAAATTAAAGAACAAATTCTTCTCGCACAGCATGTGGCAATAGCAAATGGAAGAAGAGTTTTTATCCGTATGAACAATGACACGAAAGAATTTTCTATTCGCTATAACAGCTTTGATGATTATTTAGTTATTCCGTATCAACACTCGGATATGTTATTTGAATCACAAACCCTCTCTCTTAGTTCCGTTTATTTTCATACCAATGGTCATCCTGGTACATCAGGTACCTTTCAGTTAAGAATTGGCCAGAATAGATATCGCTATACGATTTATTTAGGGAAAGGAATGGTTTCCTATACAAAAATGTAGTGGCTTTACGTTAATAGAAGTGCTATTTGCTTTTAGTTTTTTCGTGTTGTTTAGCGCTTCTATTTTTCCATTGTTAATAAGTGTATATGCTGAGCGAACGGCAATTAATGAAGAGATTCGTGCTTTGCTATTATTAGAAGAGGCAGTGAACCATTATAAAGCTGATCTGCCTGTCAGTGATAGGAAAGTTGATGGGGTTTTGATTGGGAAAGAGGAGGTAGACGAAGATTTGTTGCGGTTTTGTGCAAGGTGGATTGGAAGAAATGGGAGGGACTATGAACGGTGTTTCTTTGCTTCGAAATGAAAAAGGGTTTTCGATGATTGAGCTCCTGATTGCGCTCGTTATTTTTTTAATCATTGTTTCGATGTTTCCTAAAATTATGTTAGTAAGGACAAGTGGTTACTATACGAATACAATATCACCTCAACAAGTTATGACTTTTTTTAATCAATTAGCTCATGAGATTCGAATAGCTTCAAAAGGAGAAGTAATAGAAGGAACTTTGCGATTAACAAGGTTCAATGGTGACCTGATTGACATCGAGCTATTAGAATCAAAACAGTTACGAAGTAGGAAAAATAAAGAGGGTCATAATCTTCTTATTGAACAAGTCAAGGCTTTTTCATGCAGTGTCTCTGAACGTATCGTTACGTGTGATATTGAGATGCTAGATGGCTATCGTAGTAGTAAGACGATGCTGTTGCTGTATGCCAAATAAGGAGGACTCTTATGAATCAAGAGAAGGGATTTGTTTATCCAGTTACTTTGATTATGTGTATGCTAATTTTGCAAGTCCTTATTTACCAAGTATCTTTATATATGACTGAGAAGCAAGCAGTTTACGAACAAGAACGTCTCATGCAAATTGAAACTCTTCTACAATTAGGCATAAGTGATTTTCTGAACGGAGAGTACGACCCAGTTCCCGATAAAAAGATACTCTTTTCATATCCAAACGGTACAGTTACACTAAGTATAGAAACTTATCTTCATGGAATTAGTAACATCTCTGTAAAGGCTGATTTGGAAACCGGCCACGAGCGAATTGCTGGTTTTCAATATAATTGGAGCAATAAGGTATTGGATAATTATTGGGAGGTTTCATAACGTGTCGCATCATTATTACATTACAGGATTTATGGGGTCAGGAAAAACAACGATTGGACAAGCATTAGCTGAAAAAATAGGCTATCGTGTCATTGATACTGATCAATGGATTGAAAGCAAAGAGCATATGTCCATATCAGAAATTTTCGAAAAAAAAGGAGAAGCTTATTTCAGAGAACTTGAAACGCAAGCATTAAAAGAGATACGAGGAGAACGGACGATAATTACGACTGGTGGAGGTATCGTAAAAAAGGATAGAAATAGGGAAATAATGTCCTCTCAAGGTAAAGTTATTTATTTGCAAGCAGACCTTGATGAGTTATTAAGGCGTTTAGAAGGAGATGAGACAAGGCCTTTATTACAACAACAAGAGAAAGATAAAGTCCAAAAACTATATGAATCAAGGCTCGATCTTTATGAACAGGCTGATATTATCGTGAATACTGTTGGGAAAGCGGTTTTAGATATTGTTCGTGAATTAGAATTGATTTTAAAATCCTAATGTTTGGGCATACTTATGCTAGATGCATTAGGAGTTGAGAAAAATGTCATTAAATGATTATGTGAAATTTTTGACCCAACAAGCAGTAATTAGAATGGATCAACCAAAAGAAGAGAGACGCACAAAAAAACTCGAGCGCAGAGCTGACCGTCCGCCTTTTTCTAATCAGGCATTTGGTATAATCCCACTTGGCATTTCGTTGTTTTTAAGAAAAAAACCAAAGAAAAACATTCGTAGAAAGTAAAGAGGGGCTGTTCCAAAAGGCCGAAAGAGAGGTGGCAATGGCTCCGTTCGCTACGCGCCGTGAGTGTGTACCCCACTCCTCTCAAGGCTTTTAAAAGATGTAGCGACTTCGCTCATTGCTTCGGGAGGGTGTCTCAAAAGGTCAAAAACAGACCTTTTGAGACACCCCCTTTTGTTTGTCATTTTATTGGCTAATCAATGATTTTCTTTTCTTTATTTTGGTACCATACTATAATGGGGGAAGTAAGGTAAGTTTGGGAGTGAACATGATGGAACAAAACACATTAAAAATAACAAATGTATTGTCAGATCCAACACGGTTCTCGATTTATCAATATATTGTAAAGCAACGTGAACATGTAACCGTACAGCAAATTGCTGATCAGTTTAATATACATCCAAATGTTGCTCGTCTGCACTTGACGAAATTAGAAGACGTACAAATGATTATTTCAGAGACACAAAAGACAGGAAAGGGCGGACGACCTAGCCGCTATTACAAGCTGTCTGATGAAGTTATTCAACTACAGTTCCCTTATAGAGACTATCAAAGGTTAGCAAAAATGGCGTTAGAATCATTGGTGGAGCTTGGAGATATTGGTTTCGAAGCGCTTAAAAAAATGGGGTATAAGTATGGACGCGAGAGTGCAGACTTGTATGTGAAGCAATTTCACTTTGATGTAGCGAATGCAACAATGGAACAGAAAGTTAGAATGATTGAGCAAATAGCGATTAACCAAGGGTTGAATCCGGAAATTTCTTATTCAACTGAAAAGGATGAAATTGAGTTTAGTATTTATAACTGTACATTTAAAGAATTGATGAGTGAGCATTCAATTTCTCTTTGTTCTATGCATCATGAGTTATTTAAAGGCATTTTCTCTTACTTTCTTGGGGAACATATTCTTAAGGACAATATGAAGTTAACGGATCCTACGGCGAAAGCTTGCTCTTATTCTGTCATTAAATTATAGGTGACACAGTTTTGCCATTCATCAAAGCATTTACAGTCTGGAAGTAGTCGTATATAATAAGGTCTGTACTTAATCATTTGCTATCCTAAACAAATACTGTCGTGTGTGGCAAATTTGTTCATGAAGGAGGGAAACCCAAATGGATCGTATGTATCGTGTTTTAGCATTTTGGACAGGAATCTTTTCCGTTCTGTTCTTTGTTGGTCATATGTATAATGTAGCATTGTTGTTCTTTGCGCAAACAGGCGCATTATTGGCTCTAAGCTACCTAAACCTATCAGAACGTGTGTACATGTACATTTTTGGTGCCTATTTAACGATTTTCTTCGTAGGGTTCACGTATTACGCAACGTTCTTGTTAGTACCAAGCTTTGGAGGGCATTAATATTTCATTGTACATATGTACAGAAGAGAAACCGTTTCCTTATTTAGAGGACGGTTTCTTTCTTGTTGAAAGTTAATACTATTGACACAGTGTTAAAGTATTTATACAATAATACTAGATTGGTGATCTTTGATAGGGAGTCCCCCTCCCCTCAAGGTTCTTACATCAATACGATTTACTCCCCATAGGGCTTCCACTAATTGTGGAGGTCCTTTTCTACATATAAAAAGGTATCCTAAAAGATAATAATCATACCTTTTTGGATACCCCTTTATTACTTAAAATCCAGACAAAAATGGATTGCCATCCATTTCATTTCCTATTGTAGTAGTAGGTCCGTGACCGCAAGCAACTACGGTTTCCTCTGGTAACTCAAGAAGCTTCTTATGTATGCTTGTTAACAATAATTGATGATCTCCACCCGGCAAGTCTGTTCTCCCTATACTTTGGGCAAATAATGCATCACCTGAGAAAACAACCGCTTCGTCCTTAAGGTAGAAAGAAACACTTCCGGGTGAATGCCCAGGAGTTTCATACACGTTAAAGGAGAACGAACCAATCGTAATAGTATCTTCCTTCTCAATAATATAATCTGCGGGCTTCACTGTAATTGCGTGATTCCCCATAAAGCGTGATGAGCCGTTTTTATTAGGGTCTGCTAGCCAATCTTGTTCATTCTTATGTAGGTAGACGGGACAATTGAATTCATTTCGAACGTCATCGACAGCACCAATGTGGTCAAAGTGAGCATGTGTTAATAAGATGGCAATTGGTTTTAAGTTTTGTGATGTTAGCCATTGAATAAAAGCTTGTCCGTCTCCACCAGGATCAATGATAACCGCTTCGTTAGCATCGTTTTGTAATACATACGCATTTGTTTGTAATGGGCCAAGTGGTAGTTGTGTCCATTTCATAGAAATCCCTCCAAGTTATTTAAGTTATTCCTATCATACATTACGAGAAGCGACTCGACAAATATAAAAAAAAAGAGTAAAATAAATGAAAAATGCCCAATATAAATATTGAGGAAACTGTACTAGCTTCGTCAAATTTTAGGCTGACAACGTTCTCAAATGGCATTATAATAGGACTAGTTAAGCTGGGTTCTTAGTTTTACATAAGGAGGGGAAGACAGTATGATCTTTTCTATCATCATGTTAGTTACGGCGCTTTTATGTGCAGTTGCGATTGTTCGTGAACTTCGCAGAAAGAACTTCTTTGCAGTAGGCTTTGCCGGAATTTCATTTGTTGTTTTTGGTTGGTTTGCAGTGGCAACGATTATTTCAATCATTACAACAGGTGGTGGAGCACCTACGGCTCACTAAGAATAATCCACGAAAAAAGGCAGCTACCTTTGGAGTAGATGCCTTTTTTCTTGGGATGTCTCAAAAGGTCAAAAACAGTCCTTTTGAGACATCCCCCATAGCCATCAAGCTAATAAATTTTATTGAGTATATAAATCATATAGCTATTGAAGAAAGAAAATAGCTATATGAATTTTTTTGGCTTTTGAAAAAAAGGCATGCCAAAATATCCTTATTAAAAGGATTTTTTGAAAATAGGAATGTTACCTGTTACAATGATAATTGACACCAAGTATGTCAAAAACGGTCTTTTTCTCATGGCGATGAGACTTTCGTCCGTTTTTCTGTAGGAGGAGGAATAGGCGAAAAAGCAGTTTTGTCATATCTTCGGTGTCTTTTTCTATGGCCTGACTTAGGTTTGAGTAATAGGATAATACGATATAAAACGCTTTATATTCACTAAGTTCCTTCTCTTTCTTTTGTAAGAGGAGTTTTCTCATTTTATATACGGTTGAAGTACAAATTAGTAAGGAAATGAATTGTGCATAGATATGACATTCTAAGCGTTCCAACTTCATTGGCTTGCAGAAATCTACATGCAAAAAGGATTTCCACGTCTTAAATAACAGTTCAATTTGCCAACGGAGCGAGTATAAAGGGTGAATTTCTTCTTTTGATACCGATTCAATTGGTAAATTAGTGATATAGGCATTTAACCCTGTTAACCGTTTACTTCGTTCAGAATACTTGATTCCGCGAATTCTCTCGCTTTCTTTTAGCTTATCAAGGCGTTGTTTTTCTTGGGAGCGCGACAATCTATGGATTAGAACGCGTACAGGGAACTTTTCTTTTCTCCCAATATAAGCCCCTTCTACTTCATGTGTTTCTCCAGGGTGTAGTTGAGCCATCAGTTCTTCTAATGAAACCGGGATATATTCGGTTTTTTTGATGATTGTCCCATTCTTAAAGTAGGATGGTGATGGATTTTTAAAATAGACTTGTGTATTAGACTTTAAACGAGAAACATAATAAGCCCCTTTTTCCTGCATGGTTTGAAAACCTCCCGCTTAAAATAACCTAAATCCCGTAGACAAAGTCCCCTGTCTCAACCGTTTCAGCACACAATGTGCCTGAGGGTAAATCATGATTTTTTTCCTGGCTCTTTTTGGGTGTGAAGAAATTGACCACTTATTAGATCAAATTCAAGTTGTAATTTGATCGAGGTGCAGCCAGTTCCAGGATAGAAATCATGGAAGGAGTTTGGCAATTGAAAAGCAGTTGAGTCCAGTGAACGGATTCTATTAAATAGATGGTTATATTTAGTGAATGGGAGCGCCGTGTGAGTAAATCTTTGGGTAAGTAAATGAGTGAATAAGGTCTTTAAAAACGTCACTGTCTGGGCATTGAAGCGTTGATTTAATGCTTCGGCACTCATATCGTAACACCTGATGAAGCCTCTAATGCACTACATAATTCAACGAGTGAAGCTGTCGCCATTTTTTTACGTAACCAAACACAAAGTTTGATACACTCTTTAGCACCGAATTTACTTTGTCGTTGGACAAACTGAGTTTCTCTGGCTAATTGTTGTAGGGCTTGCGGCGATAAATGTCTCATTAGTTCTGTAACAAATAATTCAAGTTCTTTCTCTACCAGATCTGTCATAAAAACGCTATCCTTTCATCATAGGCTGTTGAAAGAATAGCGTTTTTTAAATTTTTACACAACTATTTTGCTTAGCTTGATGGCTATGAGACATCCCCTTTTTCTGTTAAAAAACCTGTTGTTCTAAATAAAACATTCCTCCATTAATAATAGACACATGAATTTTAGGTTCATATTGTTCTTGTAAGGCTTGTTTCTCAACTTCATAGCTTTCGGGTTTCTCATCATAATCTTCATAAAACTGCTCAAGAAGTGACAAGTCCGTTTCCCATCTATTTACAGCTTCTTCTGCCCATGTTTTGTCTTCATTTTCCGCATAGGTCTGAACCATTTTCTGCAATCGAATCAATCCACTATGAACCGTGATAAGAGGGGTTAATTTAAAGCAGAAATCTGGAATGTTGGGAGATAGTTCTTTTTCTTGCAGCTTATTGTAAAATTGTTGAACAATTTGGCCATGAATGAGATTTAATCCTAAAGATAACAATACATCTTTTTTGCGGTCACATTGAAATGAAACTTTCATATTCAAACACAGCCATGGTTGCAGAGGAATGGACTTTCTCCCTGATGCCTGTATGTCCTCGTAAAGGCGAATGAAGCCCCCTAATTCACGTGTCGATCCAAATAATTGCCGAAGTCTTGGTGATCCAAAGTGAATCTGTTCTCCACGTAAATCATCGGGGACATTCGTCTGATCCGTAATAAACGTTACCTGCATCGGATTAGGTTCGCCACCTGTTTTTTCAAGATAATGCCAATAAAATGGTCTGTTCATTAATAATTTATCTAACTCAATCGATAATTGAACCTTTAAATAACTTGACGTATTTTCAATGATTGGGCTATCATTCGCCTGAAAGTAACGCTCTAAAAAATCATGAACTTGAGGCTGTTGCATCGATCTGATCCTCCTTACTAGAATTCGCAGCTTCTTCTGCTGCATCATTCATAATGGCAGCAAGATGATCAAACTTAATTCGCATTTCTCCTTCAGAATCTGATTGTAATAATATATCTTGTACGTGTTCTTCAACTGAAGGGAGATCAATTTTCGTTAATATATCATCGAGCTCACCGATGACTGCTTCAAATAGGTGAATCTTTTCATATAGCAATTTAAGAATGTGCTGCTCGACGGTGTCATTTACAGCAAAGTTGTAAATTCTCACATCTTCTTGTTGACCAAGGCGATGAATACGCCCAATTCGTTGTTCAATACGCATTGGATTCCATGGCAAATCATAGTTAATGATATGACTGCAAAATTGCAAGTTGATTCCTTCGCCACCTGCTTCAGTTGCAATTAATACTTGGGCATGATTTTGGAAGAGCTGACGCATCCAATCTTTTTTTCCTCTTTTAAATCCTCCTCTAAATGGTACGGAGGAGATGCCATTTTGTTTTAAAAACCATTGTAAATACAACTGTGTTGCACGATATTCAGTGAAAATAATAACTTTATCATTGATTTTCTTGATGATCTCGAGTGCTTTCTCGGCTTTTGCATGGCCTTCTACCTCACCAATTTTGTTCAATAAGCGTTCTGCACCAGGAAGTTTTCGTCCTTCGGCATGGGCTCGTTCAACCATGTTTTTTAGTGTCATAAAAGCAGCCTCTCTGCTGCTGCACAATTCCCTTTTTAAAGTCAGCAAGCCAAAATGACTTGAATCACCATTTAATTTTTCAATCTCTTCATAAAAGGCGCGTTCTGATTCACTAAAATCAATCGGTACCGTTTCAACGATACGTTTCGTCCATTCAATGCCAGTTTCCTCACGGCGATTGCGCACCATGACTTTGTTGACTAACTCTCTTAGTTTTTCTTCATTTTTAGGTGATCTCTTATTCGAACGATATTCTTTTTCAAAAGAAGAGATATCTCCAAGATGCCCAGGTTTAAGCAATGAAACCAAATTAAAGATTTCCTCTAGCTTGTTTTGGACTGGTGTTGCGGTTAATAACAAACAGAATTTCTTCTTCAGCTTTTTAATGAACTCATAATTTTTCGTTTTTGGATTTTTAAGTTTATGAGCTTCATCAATAATGACTAAATCATATGGCTGTTCTAAGACGATATCATGATGTGGTTGCCTTTTGGCTGTATCAATGGAAGCTACGACAACATCACATTGCTCCCATACATATGATTTTCGTTGAGCAACAGCCGGAATATGAAACTTTGTATTTAATTCAATCGCCCATTGGGAAACAAGAGAAGCTGGAACGAGAATTAATACTTTTTTTACTAACCCACGGATCATATACTCTTTTAAGATGAGTCCAGCCTCGATTGTTTTTCCAAGCCCTACTTCATCAGCAAGTATTGCTTTGCCATTCATTTGCTCAATAACTGTATTTGCCACTTCAATTTGGTGTGGAAATGGCTTTAACTGAGGAAGGTGCTTAGGTGCTTGTAAACCATGAAACTCTGGTATGATTTGGTGTTGTTCTGCTTCATACGCTAGTTTAAAAAGTTCCCAATTAGACCAAGGTCCATCTTGACCTAATCTTTCCTTGAAGGTGTCGTTCCAATTCTGATCAAAATGTATATCAATCTTCATTTTCATCACCCTTTCAATCAAACTGCTATATCCGAATGAAATTATAAAAAAACTATAAAATAATCTGATTTAGTAAATAAACAGTTGCGAAAACCTATTCAACTTGGTAGGATATTAATATAAATCCGAATTACAAACTATTGCCTAAATTTTAAAAGGTTTTATACATGTAGTATGTACCACTCATAAGAATTTCATGAGTAAGAGTGAAAACAATTAAATGACTTGCGGATGAGAATAAGGGGAGAGCTTGCGAATTATGCAACGCCGAAGGAGCAAGTATTAGATAATGTGTTATCAATGCGAATCTCTCAGGCAAAAAAGACTCTTATTTGACGCAGCTCTGGAGAGTGCTTATGATAAGCCACCTACGAAGACACTATATTCTTTTAGAATATAGGAAACTTTCTGGTTACAGGACAGAGTTATACACAAAATAGTGTATAACTCTGTCCTTTTTGCATTTTATGAATTAACTTGAGGAGGTTTGATCATGGCTGATTTAAAGAGAACACCACTATTTCATCTTTATAAAGAAGGTGGAGCAAAAACGATTGATTTTGGGGGATGGGATCTTCCCGTTCAGTTTTTAAGCATTAAAGAAGAGCATGAAGCAGTCCGTACAAAGGCAGGGCTATTTGATGTTTCACATATGGGTGAAGTAGAAGTTAAAGGCCCACGGGCACTTGATTATTTACAAAAATTAATGACCAATGATGTATCTAAACTTGTAGATGGGCAGGCGCAATATACAGCCATGTGTTACGAAGATGGCGGGACAGTTGATGACTTGCTTATTTATAGAAAGGCAGAAGACGATTATTTACTCGTAATTAATGCCTCAAACATTGAAAAAGACGTTGAGTGGATGCAGCAACATATCATTGAGGGTGTAACAGCAATAAATGTTTCTAGTGACATTGCACAATTAGCGATTCAAGGACCTCTAGCAGAACAAATTTTGCAAAAAAGAACGTCTTTTGATTTATCTTCCATTCGGTTCTTCCGGTTTGCTGACCAAGTAAACGTAGATGGTGTCAATGCACTCGTTTCGAGAACTGGTTACACAGGCGAAGATGGATTTGAGCTTTACTGTGCTGCAGATCAAGCTGCTAAGCTATGGAAAAGCTTGCTTGAAGCAGGTAAAGAGGAAGGCCTTGTTCCTTGTGGATTAGGAGCACGTGATACATTACGCTTTGAAGCAAGGCTGCCTCTTTACGGGCAAGAATTAACAAAAGAAATTTCCCCACTTGAGGCTGGAATTGGTTTTGCCGTAAAAGTAAATAAAGAAGCAGACTTTATTGGGAAAGAAGCGTTGAAGAAACAGAAAGAAGAAGGGCTGAAAAGAAAGCTTGTCGGCCTTGAAATGATTGACAAAGGTATCCCTCGTACAGGGTATGAAGTGTTTGTTGGTGATAAATTAGTAGGCTTTGTCACGACAGGAACTCAGTCTCCTACATTAAAGAAAAATGTCGGCCTTGCCGTTCTAGATATAGATGTTACTGCACTTGGAACAAAAGTAGAAGTTCAAGTTCGTAAAAAGCGTCTTAAAGCACAAGTCGTATCAACGCCATTTTATAAGAAGTAAGAGGAGGAACATACATGAATCACCGTTATTTACCGATGACAGATGCAGATCAAAAAGAAATGCTTGAAACAATCGGTGTACAGTCAATTGAGGAATTGTTTTCTGATATTCCAAGTGAAATTCGCTTTAAAGGAGAAATGAATGTCAAAGAAGCTTTAAAAGAGCCAGAGCTCATCTCATATTTTCGAGAATTAGCAGCGAAAAATGTGTCACTTAAACAAACCCCTTCTTTCCTAGGGGCGGGCGTATATGAACATTACATCCCATCAATTGTTGATCACGTCATTTCTCGTTCTGAATTTTATACGGCTTACACACCATACCAACCAGAAATTTCACAAGGAGAGCTTCAAGCGATCTTTGAGTTTCAAACGATGATTTGTGAGCTTACAGGAATGGATTTAGCGAACTCGTCTATGTATGACGGCCAAACGGCTTTAGCAGAAGCTGCGATGCTAAGTGCCGGACAGACAAAAAAGAAGACGATTCTAGTTTCTAAAGCTGTTCATCCGGAAGCTCGTGCCGTCCTGCAGACTAATGCAACGGGGCAGCGTTTAAACGTGATAGAAATCGATACGGTTAATGGTGTGACAGATTTGAAACAGTTACAAGAAGTATACGGGGATGACACAGCTTGTGTTGTTGTTCAACATCCGAACTTTTATGGCAACCTTGAGCCTTTAGCTAAGTTAGAAGAGATTACGCATAGCAAGAAAGCAATGTTTGTAGTGTCTAGCAACCCACTTGCTTTAGGATTGCTAAAACCGCCTGGTGAATTTGGAGCAGATATCGTCGTTGGTGACGCGCAGCCATTTGGAATTGCAACACAATTTGGCGGTCCGCATTGTGGCTATTTTGCAACCACGAAGAAATTAATGCGTAAAGTCCCTGGTCGTCTAGTTGGGCAAACAACGGATGAACATGGTCAACGTGGATTTGTTTTGACGTTGCAAGCACGTGAGCAGCATATTAGACGTGAGAAAGCTACTTCTAATATTTGTTCGAACCAAGCGCTAAATGCACTAGCAGCGTCCGTTGCAATGAGTGCGATTGGCAAAAAAGGCGTAAAGGAAATGGCGTATCAAAATGTACAAAAAGCTGCTTATATGAAAAAGCAGTTGAAGGCTCATGGAGTAGAAATGGTTTCAGAACAACCTACATTTAATGAGTTTGTCATTAATGTGAAGAGACCAGTTTCAGAAGTTAATGAGCTTTTACTTTCCAAAGGATTTATTGGAGGGTATGACCTCGGACGTGATGATAACTCGCTACAGGGCCAAATGTTAGTAGCTGTGACCGAAGTACGAACAAAAGAAGAAATTGATACTTTTGCCAAGGAATTGGGGGCATTACTATGATAACAAAAGATCAGCCATTAATTTTTGAACGCAGCAAGCCAGGGAGAGTTGGACATAGCTTACCAACATTAGATATTTGTGAACAATCAATTAATGAGTTAATTCCAAGTGAGTTTTTACGTGAATCAGAACCTGAATTGCCAGAAGTTTCAGAGCTTGAGATCATGCGTCATTACACAGCATTATCAAAACGTAATCATGGTGTAGATTCAGGGTTTTATCCACTTGGTTCTTGTACGATGAAATACAATCCAAAAATTAACGAGGATGTCGCACGTTTTGAAGGATTAGCTCATATTCACCCATATCAACCAGTAGAACAAGTCCAAGGTGCAATGGAATTACTATATGAGCTTCAAACATCATTAGCTGAAATTACAGGGATGGATGAAGTAACACTTCAACCAGCAGCAGGTGCTCATGGTGAGTGGACTGGGCTCATGATGATCCGCGCTTTCCATGAAACAAACGGAGACTTCCAACGTACAAAAGTTATTGTGCCTGACTCTGCACATGGAACGAATCCTGCATCGGCAACAGTCGCTGGTTTTGCGTCAGTTACGGTACGAACGGATGACAATGGCTTAGTTGATTTAGACCATTTACGTGAAGTTGTTGGTGAGGATACAGCAGCACTCATGCTAACAAATCCAAATACGCTTGGTTTGTTTGAATCATACATCGTAGAGATGGCTCAAATTATTCATGAAGCTGGTGGGAAACTTTATTACGATGGAGCTAACTCCAATGCCATCTTAGGAATTGCAAGACCTGGAGATATGGGGTTTGATGTGGTTCACTTGAACTTGCATAAAACATTTACAGGTCCTCACGGTGGTGGTGGTCCAGGATCAGGTCCAGTAGGAGTAAAGAAGGATTTAATTCCTTATTTGCCAAAACCAGTCATTGTTAAGCGTGAAGATGGTTTGTTTGATTTTGATTATAATCGTCCGGAATCGATTGGCCGTGTGAAACCATATTACGGTAACTATGGTATTAACGTTCGTGCATACACGTATATCCGTACGATGGGTCCTGATGGCTTACGTAAAGTTTCTGAATATGCCGTTTTAAATGCAAACTATATGATGCGCAGACTAGAGCCTTATTTTGACCTCCCTTACACGCAACATTGTAAGCATGAATTTGTTATTTCAGGTCGTCGTCAAAAGAAACTAGGTGTACGTACATTAGACATTGCCAAACGCCTTTTAGATTTTGGGTACCATCCGCCAACGATCTACTTCCCATTAAATGTTGAGGAATGTATGATGATTGAGCCAACGGAAACCGAATCAAAAGAGACGTTAGATGAATTCATTAATGCGATGATTCAAATTGCGCGTGAAGCAGAAGAAAATCCAGAGATCGTCCAAGAGGCACCGCATACAACTGTTATTTCAAGGTTAGATGAAACAACAGCAGCAAGAAAGCCAATTTTAAAATATGAAAAAGCATAAGTGTAATAAAGCGCTCCACACGAAAAGGGGTTGTCTCAAAAGCCGATAACAGAGGCAGCAATGGCTCCGTTCGCTACGCGCCTTGAGAGGAGAAACCCACTCCTCTCAAGGCTTAAAAAAATGTAGCGACTCCGCTCATTGCTTCGGGGCTGTCCCAAAAGGTCAAAATCATACCTTTTGGGACAGCCCATTTTAATGAGAAAACAAGTTTAGCTTAGCAGGGCGTATTTTCGAGAAAAATCAGGAATAAAAAAGGAGATGCACCAAATCATGGTAGCATCTCTTAAAAGCTTACTTTTTCTTAATTTTTCCTGACCACTTTTTAAATCCACCTTTAAGGTGCGAAATATCTTCGACGCCGCGCTTCTTCTTAATTAGTTGAGCAGCTTGTCTACTACGAGCACCTGACTGACAGTATAGATAAACGGGTTGATCATTACGTACTTCATTCATACGTTGACGAAGTTGGGACATAGGGATGTTTCTAGCTCCAAGGATGTGACCACCGTCATATTCACGTGGTTCTCGAACATCGATCAACTGTGCTTTACGATAGCCTTTAATGAAGTCTTCTTGTGTTAATGTTTTTAAATATTTTGGATTGTAAAAGCGCTTGAAAACGAGATACGCTACAAATCCAAGTAGGATAAGCCATAAGAATTCCATAGGTTGTTGTCTACACTCCTTTGCGTACTGCATCAATATTTATTATAATAGCCGCTAAGCAAATACGCAATAACTCAAATAACTTGGCTAGAAACAACTCGTTTGATAGAATGACATAGATAACATATTGGAAAGAAGCGATGTGAAATGAAGGAAACATGGCGTTACATAGATTCTGGAGACTGTTCTCCTGCTTATAATATGGCCTTGGATGAGGCATTGTTAGATTGGCATAGTAAAGGCATAATTCCGCCAACGATTCGTTTTTATGGTTGGAATCCTCCTACTCTATCAATTGGATATTTCCAAAAGGTGGAGAAAGAAATCAATATGGATAAAGTTAGAGAGTATGGCTTAGGATTTGTTCGTAGACCAACAGGTGGACGTGGAGTCTTACATGATAAGGAATTAACGTATAGTGTGATCGTATCAGAGGAACATCCAGAGATGCCAAAGACGGTAACGGAAGCTTATCGTGTCATTTCTGAAGGGATTTTAGAAGGTTTCAAAGATGTGGGACTTGATGCATATTTTTCGATTCCAAGAACGGAGGAGGAGAAAAATGCCCTTAAAAATCCTCGGTCTGCGGTCTGTTTTGATGCACCGTCTTGGTATGAACTTGTTGTTGAGGGCAGAAAAGTCGCAGGAAGTGCACAAACAAGGCAAAAAGGTGTAATCTTACAGCATGGTTCGATCATTTTAGATATCGATGAGGATAAACTTTTTGACTTGTTTAACTATTCGAGTGAACGGTTACGTGAACGCATGCAAAAGAATTTCAAAAACAAAGCCGTCGCTATTAATGCATTAAGAAGTAAACCATTAACGATGGAAGAAGCAAAAATGGCGTTTAAGAGAGGCTTTGAAAAGGGTTTAAACATTGAATTAGAGTCATACACGTTAACAAAAGAGGAAGAGGAAGTCGTACTGCAAATTGCAAGAGATCGTTACGAGCGAGATGATTGGAATTTTAAAAAATAAGTCAAAAGGACCTGTCTTTAATGAGACAAGTCCTTTTATTGTTGCAAACTATGCTTTTGGCAATAGCTCTTTGAATTTAGTTTGAAGGTCTTGCGTTACTGGGCCAATAGGAAAGGTTGTTGTTAGTTGTCCATATACCGCTTTAATAGGAGTGATTTCTACTGAAGAGCTAGAAATGAATGCTTCATCTGCATGCTCTAATACTTCGACAGGGAATGCTTCTTCTACAACCGAATAATTGTGTTTTTGAGCTAATTCAATGATTAATTGTCTTGTTATCCCATTTAAAATTAGGTTGGTTGCCGGATGTGTGTATAACACTTTATCTTTAATAAGAAAAAGATTAGAAGATGAGCCTTCAGTAATCGTTCCGTTCCGATGAAGAATCGCTTCTTGACAGTTATGATCGGCAGCTTCACGTTTAACCATTACATTGCCTAATAAATTAATCGTTTTAATGTCACAGCGTAGCCAACGAATGTCATCTGTTAGCCAAACATCAATGCCGTTTTTCTGTATGTCTTCGGTGTTATGAGCAGGCTGAGTGAATGCTGTGAACACTGGTGTCGATTCTCTTGAATACAAGTGGTTACGTGGTTCAATTCCACGCGTTACTTGAAAATATACAAGTCCAGTTTGCAATGAGTTTTTTTCGATTAACGTAGTGATGTATTCTTTAATTTGTTCTTTTGAGTATGGTAGCTTGATGTCTAATTTACTAGAGCTTTGAACAAGCCGATTTAAATGGAGATCCATAGCAAATGGTTGACCTTCATATACTTTTACGACTTCATATATGCCATCGCCAAAATAATATCCACGATCGTCAAAATGTATCATTGCATCATTTTTAGGGAGAAGTTTGTCATTTTGTATTATGTATTCCATTTTTTGATTCCTCCAACTATTATAATCTCAATATATTGATTGAAAATTAACTACATGTATGCATCAAGAATAACATAATTAAGCCAATCATCTATTAAAAATTTTGTCAAACATTTTGTATTTGGCGTATAACAGTGATGAAATAAGCCATAGAAAAAGTCTTTGCTATGGCAAGAGACAAATTTGTTCAAAATGTCGAAAAAAAGCGGATAACATTCTCGTAAACTCGCAAATCCTTCTTTTTTTTACCCATTTCAAAGTTGACAAAATGAATTAAAAAGGATTCCAGCACAATATATGGTGTATTGAAAATAAATTTGAGCACAATATATTGAATCTAGTGCCGATCTTGTGGTAAGCTTACCCAAGAATATCGTACATGGACAAACACCAGAATTAAAGATCAACTAGATATACTAGTAAAATATAGATTTCCATGTGAAAGAGGAGGAGACGCGAATGGCAATGACGATGTCAAATGTTATGCGCCTGAATACGGAAAGATTAAATGAGGATATTGAGCAATTTTCGCAAGTACACCCAATCACAAGCGATATGCATATTACTCAAAAAGGCGTATCAAGACTCGTAATGTTAGACCGTTACACGTTTAAAGATACAGAGAAGAAAACACTTAGAGAAGGGGATTTCGTCGTTTTAACCGTAAAAGACGACCCTAAGTTTCCTGCACGTGGATATGGATTTGTGATGGAGCTTGACCAAGTGAAAAATCATGCAAAGGTACTCGTTGATGAAGAGTTCCGAGGAGTGCTTGAAGGGGACGAGGCAGAAACAGGAATCGTAACTCGTTCACTAGATACAATTGAGAAGCCTCTTGAAATTTATTATGAGCAAATTGCAAAGCGAAATGCGACAGGACTTGCATCAGTTGAAACTACAGTGGAAAAACGTCAAGAAGCGTTCGAACAATTTTATGAACAGCTTGTTTCCATGAACTTCATTCCAGCAGGTCGTGTTTTGTATGGTGCTGGCGCGGAAACGGATGTTACGTACTTCAATTGTTATGTTATGCCATACGTTCAAGATTCACGTGAAGGGATTTCTGAACATCGTAAGCAAGTGATGGAAATTATGAGTCGTGGTGGAGGTGTGGGTACGAACGGTTCGACACTACGCCCGCGCAATACACTAGCTCGTGGAGTAAATGGTAAGTCATCTGGATCGGTTTCATGGCTAGATGATATTGCAAAACTAACGCATCTTGTCGAACAGGGTGGGTCAAGACGTGGTGCTCAAATGATCATGCTTTCTGATTGGCATCCTGATATTTTAGAATTCATCATTTCTAAAATGCAAAACCCGCGTATTTTGCGTTTCTTGTTGGAAAATACAGAAGATGAGCATATTCAAAAGCTCGTAAAAGGCAAGCTTTCTTTCACACCATTAACTGTGGTTGAAGAGTCAATGTATCAAGGAATCGTTAATTATAAGACGATTGCTGGGCAGGGTGGTTTCGATCCGAAAGTGATTGAGAACGCAGAGGAAAAGTTACACGTAGGCGGAACATACTCAGTCAATAATGCTGAATTTTTAACAGGTGCTAATATTTCGGTATGTTTAACGAAAGAATTTATGGAAGCTGTTGAAAATGATGAAGAATATGCCCTTCGTTTTCCCGATGTAGAAAATTACAATGAAGCTGAAATGGCTGCTTATAACGAAAAGTGGCATGAAGTTGGCGACGTTCGTGAATGGGAAGAATTAGGTTACGGTGTTAGAACATACCGTATTATTAAAGCGAAGGAGCTTTGGAATCTTATAAATATTTGCGCAACGTATAGTGCAGAACCAGGAATCTTCTTTATCGATAATGCGAATGATAAAACAAATGCAAAGGCATATGGGCAAAAAGTAGTTGCGACGAATCCATGTGGAGAGCAACCTTTAGCTCCATATTCTGTATGTAACTTAGCAGCGATTAACTTAGCTGAAATGGCAAATAAAGAAACAAAAGAAGTGGACTTTGAAAAGTTAAAGAAAACGGTCGAAGTCGGTGTTCGCATGCAAGACAATGTTATTGATGCAACTCCATACTTCTTAGAACAAAACACTAAACAAGCCAAAGGTGAGCGTCGTGTTGGTTTAGGAGTGATGGGGCTTCATGATCTACTCATCTATTGTGAATCAGTATACGGCTCTGAAGAAGGGAACGATCTTGTTGATCGAGTGTTTGAGACGATTGCGACTACAGCTTATCGTACAAGCATTGAACTTGCTAAAGAAAAAGGAAGCTTCCCGTTCTTAGTAGGTACTACAGATGAAGAAACAATGGAGCTTCGTACTGCATTTATTAATACAGGTTATATGACATCCATGCCAGAAGATATTCGTGAAGGGATTTTAGAGCATGGGATCCGTAATTCGCATTTGCTTACAGTTGCGCCTACAGGTAGTACAGGAACAATGGTGGGAGTATCAACAGGGCTTGAACCTTACTTCTCATTCTCTTACTTCCGTAGTGGCCGTCTCGGGAAATTTATCGAAGTGAAAGCAGGCATTGTGGAAGAGTATTTACAAGCAAATCCAGGTGCAGATGAAAATCAACTACCTGAATGGTTTATTTCTACAATGGAATTATCACCAGAAGCTCATGCTGATGTTCAGTGTATCATTCAACGCTGGGTTGATAGTTCATTATCAAAAACGGTTAATGCTCCTCGTGGATATACAGTGGAACAAGTACAAGCTGTTTATGAGCGCTTGTACCGTGGTGGTGCTAAAGGCGGAACGGTTTATGTTGATGGAAGCCGTGATGCGCAAGTTCTATCTTTAAAAGCAGAAGAAAATCGTTTTGATGATGAAACAGAGACACAATCAGAATCAAATAAAAAAGTTGTATTAATTGACACAATCTCGGAAGTGAGATCAACAAATGTAACAATCGGATCTGAGGTTGGCAATACGTGTCCAGTTTGTCGTGAAGGACAAGTTGAGGACCTTGGTGGTTGTAACACGTGTACAAGTTGCGGTGCGCAGTTAAAGTGTGGACTTTAAAATAAATAATGCTAGGGGCTATTCCAAAAGGTCAAAACCAGACCATTTGGAATAGCCCCTTTTTCTAGTAACTGGAAGGCTGAATCCTCTTAATATGCACACTCTATAGAAGCGTATTAAAAAAGTAATAAACAGAGGTGCATATTACATGAAGGCGTTTGAACCACAACTTGTTTATATAGAACCAGGGGCGCTAGAGTATCCACTAGGTCGTGAGTTGAAAGAAAAGTTTGAGAAAAAAGGTGTAGAGATAAGAGAGACAACATCTCATAATCAGGTACGAAATATTCCAGGCAAAAATGAACTACAGCAATATAGAAATGCAAAATCAACCCTTGTTATCGGTGTAAGGAAGACTTTAAAATTTGACACATCAAAGCCTTCAGCCGAATATGCGCTGCCGCTTGCAACAGGGTGCATGGGACATTGCCATTACTGCTACTTACAAACGACTCTTGGAAACAAACCATATATTCGTACGTATGTGAATTTAGAGGAGATATTTGATGCTGCTGATCAATATATAAAGGAAAGGGAACCAGATATTACTCGGTTTGAAGCGGCGTGTACATCTGATGTAGTAGGGATTGATCATTTAACTCATTCTCTAAAGAAGACGATTGAGCATATAGGACAGACCGATTTAGGGCGATTACGATTTGTAACGAAGTATCATCATGTCGGTCATTTACTTGATGCGAAACACAATGGAAATACAAGGTTTCGATTTAGTGTAAACTCAGATCATGTAATTAAACAGTTTGAGTCAGGGACTTCATCGTTTTTAGAGCGCATTGAAGCCGCTGGAAAAGTAGCCAAAGCGGATTATCCTTTAGGCTTTATTGTAGCCCCATTGATTTTGCATGAAAATTGGAAAGGAGGCTACTATGAGTTATTTGAACGATTAGAAGCCATCTTACCACTTTATGCGAAAAAGGATTTAACGTTTGAATTGATTCAACATCGTTTCACAAAAACAGCAAAGAATATTATTCAAAAACGATATCCGAAATCGAAACTCGAAATGAATGAGGAAGAAAGGAAATACAAGTGGGGGAGATACGGTCGTGGAAAGTACGTCTACAAAGATGAACAAGCTGGAGACTTAAAAGAAACGATACAATCATATATTGATAAATTCTTTCCAGAAGCAAAAATGGAATACTTCACATAAACTTTGTTAACTCATTGTCCTCGTCCTACATTCTGTTGTAAAATAAGAGTGTTGCACATTTTTTATATCAATAGAATAGGTTTATAATACAGGGCTGTATTGTACACCGTATCTGTCAAACGTTTATGTTTGACAAAAAATGGAGGGGACCTTATGCCAACACCTAGTATGGAAGATTATTTAGAACGAATATATATGTTAATTGAGGAGAAAGGGTATGCGCGAGTCTCCGATATTGCAGAGGCATTAGAAGTCCATCCGTCTTCGGTGACAAAGATGGTTCAAAAGTTAGACAAAAGTGAATACTTAATATATGAACGATACCGAGGGTTAGTACTAACGTCAAAAGGGAAGAAAATCGGAAAGCGTTTAGTGTACCGTCATGAGTTATTAGAAGATTTTATGCGACTAATTGGTGTCAATGATTCACATGTGTATCAAGATGTAGAAGGGATTGAACATCATTTAAGTTGGGATGCCATTGATCGTATTGGTGATCTTGTTCAATACTTCCAAGAAAAAGAGACAAGAGTAAACGAATTAAGAGATGTCCAGAAAAGAAATGAGGAAGAAGAATAAGAGAAAACATTCGCAATTATTGCGGGTGTTTTTTATTTTTTTAGGTAGTCCTTCCCGCCTTTATACATAGAGTTGAAGGAGGAGGCGATTTCTAATGAAAGTTGATGGCGTATTTGCTGGTGGAGGAGTAAAAGCCTTCGCATTTATTGGTGCCCTCCAAGTTATGGAGGAGAAAGGGTATGAATTTGACCGAGTTGCTGGGACGAGTGCGGGATCAATCATAGCAGCACTTATTAAAGTAGGCTACAGCAGTGAAGAGATTTTTCAACTGCTTGATGAATTAGATATTGAATCTTTTAAGGATGATCGGATGTCCTTCCTTCCATTTACATTAACAAAATGGTTACACTTGTATTATCGCCTTGGTTTGTATAAAGGCAATGCTTTAGAAGATTGGCTGCGCACCGTGTTAGAAGCAAAAGGAGTAAAGACGTTTGGTGATTTACCTCAAGGGTCATTAAGAATTATTGCATCCGATTTAACGAAAGGAAAGTTGCTCGTGTTACCGGATGATTTAAATAAGTATGGTGTCATTCCAGAAAAATTCCCGGTATCTAGAGCTATTCGAATGAGTTGTAGCATCCCCTATTTTTTTGAACCAGTAAAGATTTATGATCGAGGGAGTGGAGGGAAAGCATCCTATATTGTGGATGGGGGGTTGCTCAGTAACTTTCCAATGTGGCTGTTTATGGATGGAAACCCTAAAAGGTGGAGGCGACCAGTTATTGGCTTTCAATTAAAGCCTGAATTAAGTGAGATACCACCTAAAAAAATCAATAATGCAGTAGCAATGTACCGAGCTTTATTCGAGACTATGGCATCAGCACACGACATAAAATATATTGATGAAGAACATGCCCGGAACATTGTTTTTATCCCAGTCCTAAACATTAAAGCAACAGACTTTGAATTATCAGAAGAACAGAAAGAGAAACTCATCGTCTTAGGAAGAGAAGAAACAAACCACTTCCTAAAAAAATGGTGTTACTAAGATTTAAATCAAAAAGGGGTGCCCTTCCCCTTTTTGATTTAAATCGAAGCAATGAGCGAAGCCGCCGTACAGGTTTTAAGCCTTTTTGAGTGAACTTCTCAAAAAGGCGCACGGCGAGCGGAGCCATTGCAAGCATGTTCGCACTATTTATGGAAAAAGGGGTGCCCTTCCCCTTTTTGATTTAAATCGAAGCAATGTAATAGAAAAAGAAACGAGCGTTTAAAAAAACGCTCGTTTCTTTTTCTTGTTTTTCTTACCTTCTATTACAGTTAAATTATGACCTTCTCTACGGTTTTTAGGGCGAGAAGTTTTTTTCTTTTCAGTCATCATGTTCGTAGTTCTCGGTTTGAAAGCAGCTGTTGGAGCGGGAGACGACGAACGTTGTGTGCTCGTTCGTTTTGCTTTACGAAGCTGCGCTCGACTTGGGCCTGTTTGTGATGGGAAAAGAGGTGTGCCGTATTTACGAGACATATACCATCGATAGCCTAGAAAAATAACAGCTACAAACCCTACAATCATCAAGATCCTTGTTAGGAAGCCAAGAGGATTAAAGATTAGCTCGTAACCGAGTCCTATAAAAGCGAAGAAAAGAACAACGGGTATGATATACTTCATGATCGAACGCATTTGTCTACACCTCCAATAGAATTGACGATCAAAGGCTACACAATTTCTGCTTGGAATCACGCCGGTGTTTTTAGGACATCGGACATGATCTAACAGTGAAAGGTAAGTTTTGCTCGTATAGTTTTTTATTTATACTTACGCCTAAAAGGGCGGATGAAAGGAGTGAAATAAAATAAAATAAAAGAGCACCAAGGCTCAACCATTTCTTTAGTAAACAAAGCTACAGTGATTATGGAAACTCGTTCAAGGAGCTTGCCCTACTGGAAGAATGAATAAAAAGTGGGTAGGTTGTTACAATATTATTCTACATTTGATAGATAAAATCCTCTATAATAACAACTTCGTAAGCAATAGTTCAAAAAAATACTTTTCCCTATATTATACCCAAAATAAGTAGTCTTCATTCTAGTTGGACAATAGAAATTTTATGACTTTTCAACTTTATTATCGGACATACTATTGGGTGGAGGTGGTCAGAGTGGAAAAACAGTATGTCGAAAGAAACAAAAAGGAAGAACAAATGTCGTATCCAACAAAAGTTGTATTAATTGGACTATTTGGGGGGCTTATTTGGTCTCTTATTGGTTATTTGGCTTTCTATTTTAATTTTATTAGAGTTGGTCCGGCTCTTGCGTTAATGCCATTTGTCGTTGGAGATTGGAAAGATACGTATATTGGTCAATTAGTTGGGGTAGCGATGATAGCGGTGCTGTCAATTGGAGTAGCTTTTTTATATAGATTAACCTTACAAAAATTTAATAAATTGTGGATTAGTATTGGGTTTGGACTTGCTCTTTGGGTGTTGGTTTTTATCTTATTGAATCCGATTTTCCCTGGACTTAAATCGGTGAATAACCTCGATATGAATACGATTATAACTTCCATTTGTTTGTATGCTTTGTACGGTGCTTTTATTGGATACTCCATATCCTATGAATATGCAGAACAGCACCGAAATGATTAGGCTTTCTCCTCTTATGTGCTTTGTTTACCTTCTGTTTATGCTACAATAGTTTTTAGTGTAGCGGGTACAATATATTAGAAAGAAGGAGAAAATATGAATCGAATTCAGGTGTTGCGTTCCAAGCTTGAGGAACAACAAATTGACGGATTATTAGTTACAAGTAGCCATAATAGGCAGTATTTGACCCAGTTTACAGGTACTGCTGGTGTTTCAATCGTTTCATTGCAAAAAGCGATATTTATCACTGATTTTCGTTATATGGAGCAAGCGAAAGAGCAAACGAAAGACTTTGAAATTGTTCAACATACTGGACCAATTTTTGAAGAAGTAGCGAAACAAGCTGAAGCGCTTGGGTTGAAGAAATTAGGGTTTGAACAAGCACACCTTACATATGAAGCACATCAAATTTATGCTAAGCAAATGAATGGAATTGAATTAGTTCCTGTCTCAGGAATGGTGGAAGAAATAAGACTTATAAAGAATGATCAGGAAATTCAATTGATTCAAGATGCGGCAAATATAGCTGATGCAGCATTTGAGCATATTACGACATTTATTCGTCCAGGAATTACAGAGTTGGACGTAGCAAACGAACTAGAATTTTTCATGAGAAAACAAGGGGCGGCAAGTTCATCCTTTGATATTATTGTCGCATCAGGTTATCGTTCAGCCTTGCCGCATGGAGTGGCGAGTGACAAGATAATTCAAAAAGGAGAGCTTGTTACATTAGATTTTGGTGCTTATTATAAAGGGTATTGTTCAGATATTACGCGAACAGTTGCAGTTGGGGACGTGAGTGATGAATTAAAAAACATATACAATACTGTCCTTCAAGCACAACTTCGTGGAATGGATGGAATTAAACCAGGTTTAACTGGAAAAGAAGCTGATGCACTAACAAGAGAGTATATTACAGAAAAAGGGTATGGACAGTATTTTGGACATTCAACTGGACATGGCCTTGGAATGGAAGTTCATGAGGGCCCATCGCTCTCGATGAAATCAAGTACAGTACTTAAGCCAGGAATGGTTGTTACTGTTGAACCAGGAATTTATATTGCCGGAGTAGGTGGAACGAGAATTGAAGACGATACACTAATCACACAGGATGGAAACCGTTCCTTCACTCATTCTCCAAAAGACTTAATTATAGTAGGAGAGTAGTGAAATGAATTTATAATAGTTTCGTTCCTAAAATAAGGAAAGAAACTTTTTCCAAGCTGTGGTATAGTAAGGATTGTGACTGAACGTCCAAGTACTGGATGAAAGATGGAGGAATTTAACAATGATTTCTGTAAATGATTTTAAAACAGGTTTAACAATTGAAGTTGATAATGGGATTTGGCAAGTTATGGAGTTTCAACATGTAAAGCCAGGTAAAGGAGCAGCTTTCGTACGTTCGAAATTACGTAACCTTCGTACTGGATCTGTACAAGAAAAGACGTTCCGTGCTGGTGAAAAAGTATCGAAAGCGCACATTGAAAATCGTCGTATGGCTTATCTATATGCTAGTGGAGATATGCATACGTTCATGGATAATGAATCATATGAGCAAATCGAATTGCCGACAGCTCAAATTGAACATGAACTTAAATTCTTAAAAGAAAATATGGTTGTTCAAATCATGACTTATCAAGGTGAGACGCTAGGAGTAGAAGTACCGAATACAGTTGAACTCGAAGTAACAGAAACGGAACCAGGAATTAAAGGAGACACAGCTTCAGGTGGAACGAAGCCGGCTACTCTAGAAACTGGGTTAACGGTACAAGTTCCTTTCTTTATTAACCAAGGTGATCTCCTAATTATTGATACAAGAAATAGTGCATACGTTTCACGTGCATAATAGGGTAAATGATGAGGCGGTCTTAAAGGTCAAAACCTTTTAAAGACAGCCTCTTTCTTTTTGTTCATCGACTACAACAATACAGTCAAATTAAATATAAAAGAAGGACGAGCGCATAAGCTCGTCTTTTTTTGTTCTGAATAAGTGCCTTCTCTCATAAGGTTGTACAAAGCGAATATTGTTGAGGTGGAAGAATGAAAACGTGGTTCTACACAATAGAAATGACTCTGCTAGTAATGGTAGGTTTACGAGTGATTTCTGGCCTAATTGAATTAACGGTAGCTGGTTTGATCCTAAAGTTTAATAGCATTGAAAAGGCTGTAGCACTAAATGCAATGCTCGCTATTATTGGTCCAACAATTTTTATTACTTCTATTGCGCTAGGACTTATAGGGATGTCAGACAAATTATCGTTATCGAAATTTCTATTTATAGGAGCAGGGGTCGCACTAATCTTAATTGGTATTAGAAAGTAGAGGGAGTTGAAGGGGAAATGTTACCAGATATAGCATCCATTTTACCAGAGAATATTCGAGTAGTGATCAATCGCTTACAATCAAACGTTGCACAAAATGTTGAAGAAATTCGCCTTCGTGTTGGCAGACCTCTTGAAGTTGTCTCAGGAGGACGGCCTTATTATCCGCAAACCAACGAGCGGCATTATATTGTGAGAGCAGAGGACGCCAAATATTTATTAAATCAGCTAAGTCAATATTCTATGTATGCATTTGAAGAAGAGTTACGTCGAGGATTTATCACCATTGCAGGAGGACACAGAGTTGGGCTTGCCGGCAAAGTAGTACTTGATCGTGGTTATGTCAAAACGATACGAGATATAAGTTCTTTTAATATTCGAATTGCAAGACAAACGATTGGTGTCGCTGAACAGTTAGTATCGCATCTGTATGATCAGAGATGGTTAAATACAATATTTATCGGACCGCCACAATCAGGGAAAACAACTATGCTTCGTGATGTTGCAAGGTTAATAAGTAAAGGAATGCCAAGTCGCAACATTGCCCCCTTAAAAGTTGGCATTGTAGATGAACGATCAGAGATTGCTGCGAGCATGAAAGGCGTTCCGCAACTAGAGCTTGGGTCGAGAGTTGATGTACTTGATGGATGCCCAAAGGCAGAAGGCATGATGATGTTAATACGTTCAATGAGTCCTGATGTGATTATCGTTGATGAAATAGGTAGAGATGAAGATGTTATTGCTGTACAGGAAGCCCTGCATGCTGGAGTAAAAGTAATGACAACGGCTCATGGCTATTCATTAGAGGACGTTGAACAAAGGCCTGGCTTAAAGAAATTGGTCGAGCTTGGAGTGTTTGAACGAAGTGTTGAGTTAACAAGGACGACAAGAGCCGGTGTCATCAAGCGGATTCGCAATCAAAAAAGGAAAGATGTGGTGACTGTAACGTGAAGTTATTCGGCGCTATTATCATCATACTTGCCACAACTTGGATCGGGTTTGAGGGCGCCAAACGGCTGAGTGAAAGGCCAAAGCAACTAAGACAGCTAAAAGTAGCTATCCAATCTCTAGAAGCAGAAATCATGTATGGCTTAACACCGCTTGCTGAGGCGAGTGAGCATATAGCAAAACAAATGCCATTACCAATCTCGCGCTTCTTCGAGCAGTTTGCCTACAGACTGCAAAATAAACAAGAAACAGCTTTTGAAGCATGGGAAGAAAGCTTGAACGAAACATGGGGACAAACCTCAATGCTTGATAGTGAGAAAGAAGTGATGATGCAGTTTGGTGCAACCCTTGGTCAGCACGACCGAGAGCAACAACAAAAGCAGATCAAATTAACACTTTCTCATCTTGAGCGTGAAGAACAAGAGGCAAAAGAGCGCCAACATCGGTATGAACGAATGATTAAAAGTTTAGGGTTCTTGACAGGATTGCTGATTGTCATATTGATGTTGTAATGGCAGGAGGAGGAGAGGTTGTGGTGTATGATGTTAACACCATTTTTCAAATAGCAGGAATTGGAATTGTGGTTGCGATGATTCACACAGTCTTGAAGCAAATGGGTAAGGAAGATTGGGCCCATTGGGTTACCCTTATAGGATTTGTCGTCGTACTCTACATGGTAGCAACAATTGTTGATGATTTGTTCCAGAAAATAAAAGGGGTCTTCTTGTTTCAAGGGTAGGGAGGTGAGTTGCGATTGATATTATCCAAATTGTCGGGTTAGGACTTATCGCAACCTTCCTAGCCCTTGTCGTTAAAGAACAGAAGCCATTATTTGCTTTTATGCTAACAGTTTTTGTTGGTGTTCTGATCTTTCTATTTCTTATAGATGAAATTGCTAAAATCGTCAAAATGCTTGAAGGAATTGCCGAACAAGCAAACATGAATATGATGTATTTGCAAACAATTTTAAAAATAATTGGGATCGCCTATATAGCAGAGTTCGGTTCACAGATTGCAAAGGATGCAGGACAAGCTGCTATTGCTTCAAAGATTGAACTGGCTGGGAAGATATTGATTTTAGTTATGGCAATACCAATATTAACAGCAGTGATTGAAATGGTTCTTTCTCTTTTACCATCGTAACGAGTAGTGTGTGATTGGGGGGACAAGCGTGAACATACGGTTCATCGTTCAAGGAATCATCGTAGTTACAGTCTTATTATTATTTGCACCAATCAGCTCAGCTGAAACTGGACCGTTGGACGAACAGGGATTTGTTGAACAACAAATGGAACAATTGCAACTAGATGAGATCAGGGCCTATTGGGAAGAGATTTCAACAGAGTACGGAGGGTTTCTTCCGGAAAGTCAAAAAGGAACATTTATGGAGTTTGTTCGAGGGGACAAGCAATTTTCAATGAAAGAATGGGGAATGGGGCTTGTCCGTTATTTATTGCATGAATTGCTAGTGAACGGAAAGTTATTAGGTTCACTTATTCTCTTAACGGTTTTTTGTATGATTTTGCAGTCATTGCAAAATGCATTTGAACAACAGACCGTTAGCAAAGTAGCTTATGCCATCACGTATATGGTGCTAATGATTATTGCGTTAAACAGTTTTAAGGTAGCGATCTCTTATGCTCAAGATGCCATTAGTAGCATGGTCCACTTTATGATTGCTATGCTCCCACTTTTGTTAGCGATGATGGCGGCCATTGGAAATATAACATCAGCAGCGTTGTTTCATCCGCTTATCATTTTCTTAGTTAATACGAGCGGGCTATTAATTCAGCATGTCGTGTTGCCGCTGCTCTTTTTGTCAACAGTACTGAGCATTGTTAGCACGCTTACAGATCATTATAAAGTAACCAAACTAGCTAACTTTCTTAGGAATCTAGCAATAGGAACATTAGGAGTATTCTTAACCATTTTCTTAGGTGTCATTTCTGTTCAAGGTGCAGCAACTGCTGTAGCAGATGGGATTACAGTAAGAACCGCAAAATTTATTGCAGGGAATCTTGTACCAGTAATTGGAAGGATGTTCACAGATGCAGCAGATACGGTGTTAAGTGCATCGCTATTACTTAAAAATACGATTGGAATTGCAGGACTTGGAATCCTCTTAATGTTATGTGCCTTTCCGGCAATTAAAGTGTTATCACTAGCAATAATCTTCAACTTGTCAGCAGCCGTGCTACAACCATTAGGAGGAGGTCCGATCATTGAATGCTTATCAATTATTGGAAAAGCAGTCATCTTTGTATTCGCAGCAATGGCAGCCGTCTGCCTCATGTTCTTCCTAGCCATCACCATCATGGTCGCAGCAGGAAACTTGTCGCTAATGATTAGATGAGTTAAGGAAAAAAGGCCGATCTTGCCTTTTTTCCTTAACTCAAAGCGATGAGCGGAGCCACCGTTATGTTTTAAGCTTTTTAGGAGTGGGTTTCTCCTAAAAAGCGCACGGTGAGTGTAGCCATCGCAGCATGTTCGCACTAGTGAGGAGGAAGATCCGCACCTTACCTAATAATCTGAAGAGTTAAGGAAGCCGCCGTCATGTTTTAAGCTTTTTAGGAGTGGGTTTCTCCTAAAAGACGCACGGCGAGCGTAGCCATCGCAACATGTTCGCACTAGTAAGGGGGAAGGTCCGCACCTTACTTTATAATCCGAAGCGCTAAGGAGCCACCGTAATGGTTTTATGCCTTTAGAAGTGGGTTTCTCCTAAAAAGTGTACGGCGAGTGAAGCCATCGCAACTGTGTACGCGCTATTAAAGGGAGAACGTACGCCTAGCAAATGACTGGAGCTATCACAGCATGTCTCTTAAAGAAAAGAGGGCGATTTCACCCTAGAAAGGAGAGAGAACCTTGGGATTTTTGACAGAATGGCTGACGAATATCATCCTACTAATCTTACTTGCAACGATCTTAGAACTGATGTTACCAAATTCCAATATGCAGAGGTACGTCAAAATGGTAGTAGGCTTACTATTACTTGTTGTGATGCTTCAACCTTTATTAACTATATTTACTGAGGATGTTGATGAATGGCTGTTTTCCTTGTCTAATGAGGTCGAGCAAACAGAAAGATCAATAAATGAAACAATAAATTTACAAAAAAGAGATATAGAGTCAGGTGTACGCGCATATACCTTAGAACAGGTGGCTGTCCAATTGGAGAGACAAGTAGCAGGAGCATTAAAAGATCAACATTCACTTGCAATCAAAAGTGTAAAAATTGATCTTGATGGTGACTTGAATCCAACAGTGGATGAAGAGCAGATAGTTGAGCAAATAAAAGCAATTCACGTCCATGTACAAACACCCTCTTCACCTGAATCCGAAGAGGACCAAGGGGGTTCAAGAGAGATTTTACCAGTCCAAGTTGTTCAGATTGATACTTCAAGTAGAACAAAGGATGAGAAAATCGAAGAAACCGATCATGATTTAGAACCTGTTCAAACATTTCTCTCAGAAAATTGGCAGATCCCAAAAGATAAGATTTTAATAGCTTGGGAAGGGGGGAAACAAGCACAATGAATCGCGATGAACAGAAGGATCAACAATGGCTACAAGCCCTATTTAAGAAGCCTGATAATGGGAAAAAGAAACGATTGTCATTCCATTACATTTTGCTTCTAGGTTGTGTAGGTATAGCGCTCATGATCACGGGCAACCTTCTGACCAATCCAGCAGGAGACGAAGAACAATCCTTACCCGTCTTTAGCGAAGAAGAGAATGAAGCTGAGACTGTATTTGGGCGAGACACATCATCAGCTGAGCCAAATTCGATGCAAGACTATGAAATGCGCTATGAAAATCAGCTAAAAGAAGTGCTTGAACAAATTGTAGGAGTGTCCGATGTCAACGTAATGGTCAATTTAGCTAATACAGAGCGCAATGTGTATGAAAGAAACACAAACGAAAAGCAGCAAAACACGGATGAGACAGACCGTGAAGGTGGCACGAGAAAAGTAGAAGATATCTCTCGTGATGAACAGCTTGTTATTACACGAAATGGTGATAAGGAAGAACCCATTCTAGTCGAACAGGAGAAACCAACCGTTCGAGGGGTGCTCGTTGTAGCTAAAGGAGTGGAGAATGCCCAAGTTAAAAGTTGGGTTGTAGAAGCTGTAAGTCGTTCCCTTGATGTACCAACACATAGAGTTTCGGTAATGCCGAAGAAAACAAAGGAGGATTTATAATGGTCTTAAAAAAGCAAACAGTTTGGTTATTAACAATGTTGAGTTTAATTATCGTTCTTTCCGTGTATTATGTACAGTCCCCGGGTCCGGTTCCAGGAGAACAGGTTGCGTTTGATGAACTGCAAGAAGACTCAGATATGGCCTTAGAAGAAATGGAGGAAGGTGATGCAAATGAAGTTGTCGTTAACATCGCTGAAGAGTTAGATGAGGCTGAAGCTGAAGCAGAAGAAACAGACTCAGGTGTTATTTCTAGCATTTCTACCAATGAAGCATTTGCAACGATTCGTATGGAGCTTCAAGCATCACGCGATCGTATGGCTGAAGAATATACACAAATTGTGGCTTCTCAAGATGCATCTGCAGAAATGAAGTCACAGGCGCATGACAAGAGTATCGAGTTACAACGTCTATCGCAAAAAGAACATCAATTAGAAACATTAATTATTGCGAAAGGATTTGAAGATGCATTAGTAATGGCTGAAGAAGATCAAGTTCGCGTAATTATACAAACAGAAGAACTTTCTCGTGAACAAGCAAATGAAATTTTAAGCATGACATATGATCATTTAGGTTCAAACAATACAGTTACTGTTGCTCATCAAGCATCGAAGTAATTATAGAAAAGGAACGGGCTTTTAAAAGCCCTGAAGAATTAAAAATCACGGAGAGCTGCTTACGCCAGTCTCCGTGATTTTATTTTTGGGGGCTTTCGGTAGATAACACACCTCTTTTACTTCCTATCCGAGCTGAGAAAGGAGGGAAAGGTCCTTCATTCGCTTGATGAGAGACTTTTCTTTCCTCCATATATAAGCGTATTGGATATTATATCATTTGAAACAACCTCTTCTGCCGTTTTTTATAGAAGGGTAATTAACGATGACCAAGAGCATGATAGGCATTAAACCGCTTAAGAACCTATTTTTCGAAAGAGAAATGGCTTCCGGTTATTCGTCTATGATATAATACGCAAAGTAACTAATACGTAAGGAGCGATTGGAATGGAATGGAATGATTTAACAGAAGGTGCAAAGGCAGTTCTGGAGCAAACACGTAATATAAAAAATGATAATATTCAAATCGTTGAATTTGAAGTTGGATTTGAACAAGTTCCTGAAGAAGGTGATGAGGATACATACGCAGTCTCAATTCAAGAGGAAGATTATCAAAATCTAAAACGTTATACACAGGAAAATGAATATGGAGACAAGTTCCATATGGCTCGTAACAAGAACATCGTAAAAATCATCCTGTTAGAAAACGGTAAAATTCCTGATAACTTATCGGAGTTTCCTGTGTTTCGTCAATATAAAAAGGATGCATTAATAAAATCTGAAGTCGACGAAAGTACAGTAGAATCAACAGACGAATAATAGTCTCCGGAACATTATAGTCTTCTAATTAGATTTTATATGGCGATCTTTTATTCCTACTTGACTTCATGAGGAGGGAATTAGATCGCCTTGTCGAAGATACTAATACGATATAATCATGATATAATATTATTTTCAAAAATCCCCTTTGATATAGTTGAATAAGGGACAAGAGAGGGAGTGCATGAATAATGTTAAAAGTTCAAGAACTAAAAGAATTAATAAAAGCACTAGATCAATCAAGTGTAGATGAACTGAAATTTGAACAAGAAGGAACAAAACTAGTATTAAAAAAACAACAAGCACCTGCAGCAGTTGAGAAGGTGGTAGAGGTTTCAAGAGAGCAAGCTCCTGTTGTCTCAACCCCTGTTGTAACTACAGAAGCACCAAAAGAAGCGCCAAAACAACAAGAAGTACCGGTAAATACAAATGTACATACGATTACATCACCAATGGTCGGAACGTTTTATTCAGCACCATCACCTGATTCAGCTCCATACGTAAAGCAAGGCGATAAAGTAAGTGAAGACTCAGTTGTTTGTATCGTTGAAGCGATGAAACTTATGAATGAAATTGAAGCTGAAGTCAAAGGAAAGATTACGGAAGTTCTTGCCGAAAACGGCGAGCTTGTTGAATACGGACAACCATTATTTGTTGTTGAGCTTGTGTAACATAGGAGAGATACGATGATAAAAAAAGTCTTAATTGCAAATCGTGGGGAGATTGCAGTACGGATTATCCGTGCTTGTAGAGAACTAGATATAGAAAC
Source organism: Halalkalibacter flavus (assembly GCF_036663575.1). Lineage (NCBI taxonomy): Bacteria > Bacillati > Bacillota > Bacilli > Caryophanales > Bacillaceae > Halalkalibacter > Halalkalibacter flavus. The sequence goes on along the minus strand of NZ_JAWRVK010000018.1, from coordinate 64,694 downwards.
TGTAGCTGTTTATTCGGAAGCAGATAAGGATTCGTTACATGTTAGGCTTGCAGACGAAGCTATTTGTATCGGCCCGACGGCTTCTAATCGAAGTTATTTAAATGTCACAAATATTATGAGTGCTGCTACGTTAACAGAGGTTGATGCAATACACCCAGGGTATGGTTTCTTAGCTGAAAATGCTGATTTTGCAGAAATTTGTGCAGCATGTAATATTACGTTTATTGGCCCTAGCCCTTCAGCTATTAATCAAATGGGGACAAAAGATGTTGCAAGGGAAACAATGGCACGAGCTGGCGTCCCAATTGTTCCTGGTTCAAGCGGAATTGTTGAAAGTATTGATGCTGGACTGAACATAGCTGAGGAAATTGGATATCCTGTAATTATTAAAGCGACAGCTGGTGGCGGCGGTAAAGGGATTCGGGTCGCAAGGAATCCGGAAGAGCTGAAAAAGGGTATGAATATTACTCAGCAAGAAGCTGCAACTGCGTTTGGAAACCCTGGTGTTTATATTGAAAAGTACATCGAGGACTTTAGACATGTTGAAATTCAGGTATTAGCTGATAATCATGGAAATGTGATTCACCTTGGAGAGCGGGACTGCAGTATTCAACGTCGTTTACAAAAACTACTTGAAGAAACTCCATCACCTGCGATTTCCCCTCAAACGAGATCGGCAATGGGGGAGGCAGCTGTAAATGCTGCAAAAGCGGTAGAGTATTCTGGAGCTGGAACGGTTGAGTTCATTTATGATCACAACAATGATCAGTTTTACTTTATGGAAATGAATACTCGTATTCAGGTTGAGCATCCTGTTACAGAAATGGTAACGGGTGTTGATCTAATAAAGGAACAAATACGAGTAGCAAGTAACGAGCGTCTCTCGCTTACTCAAGAGGAAATAACATTCCAAGGATGGTCAATTGAGTGCCGAATAAATGCGGAGAACCCAGCAAAGAACTTTATGCCGTCACCTGGTAAGATAACAAATTATTTAGCGCCAGGGGGACTAGGTGTTCGAGTTGATTCAGCTGCTTATCCAGGTTATGTGATTTCTCCTTTTTATGATTCAATGGTTGCGAAGGTGATAACTCATGGAGCAACAAGGGAAGAAGCTATCGCTAAAATGAAGAGAGCATTAGAAGAGTTTGAAGTAGAAGGAGTGGAGACAACCATTCCATTCCATCTTCGTCTTTTGAACCATGATACATTTGTTTCGGGTGATTTTAATACGAAGTTCCTTGAACATTATGATGTAATGTCAATCAAGCTCTAATTCACTGATAAATAAGTGTTACGTTGTTTTACATGCGATAATAGGAGGGAAGTACAATGAACGAAAATCATATTCTCGAACTAGAAGAGCAAAAGTCGGAGCTAGGTAAGGTTGAAATTTCACCAGAAGTTATCGAGGTCATTGCTGGTATAGCTGCGTCTGAGGTTGATGGTGTTGCAACGATGCGTGGTAATTTTGCAACAGGTGTTGCTGAGAAGTTAGGTCGAAAAAATCACGGAAAAGGTGTGAAAGTCGAATTAGCTGAAGATGGCATCACAGTAGATGTTTCGGTTGTTATTACGTATGGGGTAGCTGTACCAGAAGTTGCGACTTTAATTCAATCAAATATTAAACAAGCGCTACAAACAATGACAGCAATTGAACTACAAGCAATTAATGTTCATGTAGTAGGAGTACAATTTGAATCTACTGAACCGGTTGAACAAGATGGAGTGTAATTACAAATTAAAGGTCCAGTGATCTATTTGGCAATTGCAGAAACCATTGGATGGGGGGTGCTTCAAAACGTCTAAATCGACATTTTGAAGCACCTCCTTTTTTCACTTTTTGAATTGATTTATTTTTGGCTATAATAGTATAGGTGTGAGAATATAATAAGCGGTTACTTAGTAAAGAAACGAAAGATTTTAAACAAAACATTGTAAATTGTTCTGTTTTAGCCTTGCGTGTTATGCTATTATCAACATATTAAACGAACAGAAGGAGTTTGACTATGAATCGAAGAGTAGCAAGACTCAGAGCGGCACAAGCGCTCTATCAAATAGACCTAACAGAGAGTGAGGTGGATGTAGCGATCGAGAGCGTTTTAGATGAAGGCGAGACTCCAAGTTCTTTTATGCTTGAGCTTGTCCGAGGAACTCTTGAACATAAAGAAATCATCGATCCAGTAATCTCTTCTAGTCTCCAAGGCTGGACTCTTGATCGAATGGGCCTTGTAGATCGTGCCATTGTACGTATGACTGTATACGAAATGAAGTACATCGAAGATATTCCTGTTAATGTTACCTTTAATGAAGGAATTGAACTAGCAAAAGCATTTGGTGGGGAAGAGTCAGGAAAGTTTGTAAATGGAGTTTTGTCTAAAGCAATGGAGCAGTTACACAAATAGGTTTGTATAAAAAGGAGCGGATTACGTCATGACAGCATTATTATTAAACGGAAAAGAATTAGCAGCTAAAAAGAGAGAACAGTTAAAAAGAGATGTAGAAGAATTAGCTTCTCAAAATATTGTACCAGGCTTGGCCGTTATTTTAGTTGGGGAAGATCCAGCATCCCAAACATATGTTAGAGCAAAACAAAAAGCTTGTGAACAAGCAGGAATTCACTCGGTTCTTATTGAAAAGCAAAATACCATTACCGAAGAAGAGCTATTAGCAGAAATTGACCGACTTAACGAGGATCCTTCAATTGATGGCATTTTAGTTCAGCTTCCAATTCCTGAACATATTTCAGAACAAGCTGTTATTGAAAGAATTGCTCCTAATAAAGATGTTGACGGATTTCACCCAATCAATATCGGCAAAATGATGACAGGAGAAGATACGTTTCTTCCTTGTACGCCTTTTGGTGTTGTAGAGATGTTAAAAGAAGCAGAAATTGACCTTGTAGGTAAGCATGTTGTTGTTGTTGGAAGAAGCAACATTGTTGGAAAACCAGTTGGACAACTTCTTTTAAATGAACATGCAACAGTTACATATACACATTCAAGAACGAAAAATTTACGTGAGATGACCAATCTTGCAGATATTTTAATTGTCGCGATTGGCAAGCCGGAATTTATTTCAGCTGAAGACGTGAAAGATGGTGCTGTTGTCGTAGATGTTGGAATTAACCGTGTAGACGGAAAGCTTGTTGGAGATGTTGATTTTGATGGCGTCAAAGAAAAAGCATCTTATATTACACCTGTCCCAGGAGGGGTAGGACCTATGACGATTACAATGCTACTTGAAAATACGGTTATTTCCGCAAGAAAGCGTTCGTAGAGGTTTATCATGGCGACTAAAGATGTATTAACGATTTCTGAAGTGACCCGCTACATCAAATCACTCATGGAAGAAGATGTGATACTTCAAAGTGTTTGGATAAGAGGAGAACTTTCAAACGTAAAGATGCATAGTCGTGGTCATTTGTATTTTACCGTAAAGGACGATAAATCTAGAATGCAAGCAGTTATGTTTGCAGGTCATAATCGTTATTTAAAATTTAAACCTGAAAATGGGATGAAGGTACTGCTTCGAGGTGAAGTAAATGTGTACGAACCATATGGACAGTACCAATTTTATGCAAAAGAGATGCAGCCAGATGGAGTGGGGAGTCTATACCTAGCTTATGAAAAATTAAAGGCACAGCTTGAAAGAGAAGGATTATTTGCCAATGAACGTAAAAAAGCCATCCCTCAATTTCCTTCTCGAATTGCGGTCATCACATCCCCGACAGGAGCAGCTATACGTGATATTGTCATCACACTAAAAAGACGATACCCAATTGCTCAAATTACATTACTTCCAGTGTTAGTACAAGGTGATCAAGCTCCTAGTTCTATTACACGTGCCATTCGACAAGCTGATCTAGCTGGTTGCTTTGATTGTTTAATCGTTGGGCGTGGTGGAGGTTCAATTGAAGAGTTATGGGCCTTTAACGATGAAGGAGTAGCTAGAGCTATATCACAAGCGAATGTTCCGATCATTTCAGCAGTTGGTCATGAAACTGATTTTACAATTAGTGACTTTGTTGCAGATTTGCGTGCCCCTACACCAACAGGGGCGGCGGAACTGGCGGTACCAGACCATCAAGAAGTGAGAAGGTCTCTAAATATGCAAAAAAAGAGATTAAAGAAGCTTATGATAGATCGATTGTCTTCTGAATCCGCTAAACTAGAACGATTTAAACGGTCTTATGCATTTCGATATCCTGAGCAGTTAATTAGGCAAAAAGAGCAGCAACTTGATGGATACATGGACAGATTAAAACGGAGTGTCACGACAACGGTCACAGGACCGGCTAATCAATTGAAACATTTAGATAAGTCTTTAACGATGCTCCATCCACAAGTGAGAGTTCGACAAGCAAACGAGCAAAGAAATCAACTACAAGCAACGCTCGTAAAGGCGATGAAAGAACAAATTAAAAGCAAACGAATTCCTTTTGAAAAATCAATTGGAGAATTAAACCTTCTTAGTCCTCTACGATTAATGGATCGTGGGTACAGCTTAGTGTATGATCAAAAAAACAATTCATTAATAAAGTCGACACAACAAGTTGCAGTAGGCACCAAGTTAGATATTCGTTTAAAAGATGGGAAAGTCCATTGTGTAGTGGAAGGTGCAGATCGAATGGAATAGGAGGAGAGTTGGATGGCGGAAAAAACGGAACTGAGTTTTGAAGAAGCTATGAAAGAACTAGAACAAGTAGTAGAGTGTTTGGAACAAGGAGATGTTCCATTAGAAAAAGCTATTACAATGTTTCAAGAAGGAATGGCATTATCGAAGCAATGTCACGAAAAACTAGAGAAAGTTGAAAAACAAATGGATCAAATCCTTCATGAAGATGGGGAGTTGGAGCTGTTAAATTTTCAGGAGGATGAATAATCGTGAATCAAGAGCTTACTTCTTTTTTAAAGGAAACAAAAGAGCAAGTTGAGATGCGCTTGCCGCATCACCTTGAGCGATTATCTGTACCTGAAAAATTAGTTCAAGCGATGACTTATTCTTTAAAGGCAGGGGGAAAAAGAATTAGACCTGCTTTGTTGTTAGCAACCATTCAAAGTTTCGAAAAGCCTATAGAATCCGGATTGGATGTCGCGTGTGCAATTGAAATGATCCATACGTATTCTTTGATTCATGACGACTTACCGGCGATGGATGACGATGACATAAGAAGGGGCAAACCAACGAATCATAAAATATTTGGAGAAGCTCTTGCTATTCTAGCCGGGGATGCTCTCCTTACATATAGTTTTGAATTGGTTGCGCAAATGAATAATCAAGGCGTGACAGCTGAACAAAAGCTACTCTTAATACAAGAGATTGCTAAAGCAGCAGGCCCTGAAGGAATGGTAGGCGGACAAGTTGCTGATATGGAAGGAGAAAATAAGTCACTAACATTAGAAGAACTTATTTATATTCATCATCATAAAACGGGAGATCTTTTAACGGCATCTATCGTAGCGGGAGCGATTATTGCAGGTGCGACTGAAGATGATATTGCCAACCTCCGAATGTTTGCCAAGGAACTTGGTTTAATGTTTCAGATTAAAGATGATATTTTAGATGTAGAAGGAGATCCAGAGACGATTGGCAAGCCAATCGGCAGTGATGATGGTAATAATAAAAGCACATATCCGAATCTTTTAGGGTTGGACGGTGCGAAAAAAATGCTAAATGAGCATATGACTCAAGCAAAAGAATACTTATATAGAGTAAACATGAATCATCAATTACTTTTAACGTTAACAAACTATGTGGCAGAGCGTGACCATTAATTCAAAGCATTTCCATTGAGCTTCGAATTAGCTCATGCTATAATAGCGTGACATGTGAGTGGTGCAGTATTCTAGTCAGTTCTCCATTCTTGAAGGCGGGGCTAAAAATCCGCCAAAGGGCACATCGATGAAGCTCCTTGTCTGGGCTTGAGGCGCCCAGCCTTGGGTCTTGACTGGGAGAAAAGGTAGTAGGGCGATCCGCAAAGGCATGTGGGCGTTGACCCTCCTACTGTGGAGGCCTTTTGCTCGGTCCATACACGAGTATGATACTAGGGCAAAGGGTATGAACCTGCAACGGCAAGCTAGGGAGCTTGTCTGCAGCGTAGCCTGCCTTGAGTGGAGGTAGAGGGGATTATGGAAATGAGGACAAAACGTGTCGGCCAACAGGTTTTGAACTTTACCCATATGAAATCTACTCTGCAAAAGAGGATAAAAGAATGGCAAGGAATTGCTGAGGAAATCTCCTAGACTGTTCGTTTGACATTTAAAGAGGATTGCAGTGTAGACTAAGTGGTAATCCAGTCTGACGCTTGGTGACAACGTCAAATTCAGTATAAAGGGAAACCGCCACCCGCGGCGACGCGGTGGAGCTGAATTGGGAAATCCTACTGGACCTAAGCTACAGAGTTTACTCTTTAAATGACCACTCCTAACATATACATAGAACTTTTAAAAGGTGATCGATAGATAATTATGAAACCTCTTCAGAAATCAATACATTGGAGTTTGGGAATCGCCGTTATCACACTTGTGCTAGCGGCTATTTTTTCAGTTATTTCCACGTTTATTTTAAGTGGAGTGACATGGGCAGTCGGTATGTTCATTGTGTTCATTATTGTGTTTTTAGGTGTGTTCTTTGATACAATAGGTGTAGCCGCAACCGCAGCAGATGAGAGGCCATTTCACGCGATGGCTTCAGAGCGTTTACATGGGGCAAAACATGCTGTTTTAATTACGAGAAATGCAGATAAATTTGCAAATTTCTGTAATGATGTGATCGGAGATATTTCTGGTATTATTAGTGGTACGGCATCTGCCTATGTTGTCTTGCAATTATCGATACAACTAGGTTATGGTGATACATCAATACAGCAATTTGCCATTTCTATTTTATTTACAAGTGTTGTTGCTGCTTTAACAGTTGGTGGAAAAGCAGTTGGAAAAACGTTGGCGATTCATTATGCAACTCCAATTATCTATCAAGTAGGTAGATTATTATATTTTTTAGAGGTAAAACTGAAAATAAAAGTATTTTCAGGAAATGGAAAAACAAAGAAAAAAGAAAAACTGACTCGAAAGTGAGGGTTCCTTTATGAAACTAGAGGAATTTAAAGACCCAAACGACCTAAAGAACTATTCAAAAAAACAGCTAGAAGATCTCGCAGAGGATATTAGACAATTTTTAATTGGAAAATTGTCTGTTACGGGGGGGCATCTAGGTCCGAATTTAGGTGTTGTTGAATTAACGCTTGCGTTGCATCATTTGTTTGATAGCCCAAAAGATAAATTCATTTGGGACGTTGGGCACCAAGCATATGTGCACAAAATTCTTACGGGTCGTGCCGATCAATTTGATAAATTGCGTCAATACAAAGGGTTATGTGGGTTTCCAAAGCGCAATGAAAGCGAGCATGATGTATGGGAGACTGGACATAGTTCAACTTCATTATCTGCTGCGATGGGAATGGCTACAGCACGGGATTTAAAAGGAACGGATGACAACGTTGTAGCGATTATTGGCGATGGAGCATTAACAGGTGGAATGGCACTTGAAGCATTAAATCATATTGGACATGAACAAACAGACTTAATTGTCATTTTAAATGATAATGAAATGTCAATTGCTCCAAATGTGGGTGCTCTTCATAATGTCTTAGGAAGACTACGTACTGCAGGGAAATACCATAAGGCAAAAGAAGAACTTGAACAGTTAATCAAGAAAATCCCAGCTTTCGGTGGAAAGCTAGCATCGACTGCTGAACGTGTGAAAGATAGTCTTAAATATTTATTAGTTTCAGGGATCTTCTTTGAAGAGTTAGGCTTTACTTATTTAGGGCCAGTTGATGGACATGACCTTGATGATTTGGCGGAGAATCTTAAGTATGCCAAGAAAACAAAGGGACCAGTTCTTGTTCATGTACTAACGAAAAAGGGAAAAGGATATGAGCCAGCTGAAAACGATGCAAAAGGTACGTGGCACGGGCTTGGACCATATAAGATCGAATCTGGTGAAGTGGTAAAAAAACCAGGTCCTCCAAGTTATAGTGGAGTGTTTGCTGAAACACTGAAGAAAATAGCACGTGAAGATAAACGAATTGTTGCACTAACAGCAGCGATGCCAGGTGGGACGAAGTTAGACGTGTTTGCTAAAGAATTCCCCGAGCGTATGTTTGATGTAGGTATTGCTGAGCAGCATGCGACTACGATGGCTGGTGGTTTAGCAACGCAAGGTATGAAACCAGTGTTTGCTGTGTATTCTACTTTCTTGCAACGTGGGTATGATCAAGTCGTACATGATATTTGTAGACAAAATTTGAATGTTGTCTTTGCGATTGACCGAGCAGGACTTGTCGGAGCAGATGGAGAAACACATCAAGGGGTGTTCGACATTGCTTTCCTTCGTCATTTGCCCAATATGAAAATCTTAATGCCAAAAGATGAAAATGAACTTCAACATATGATTTATACTGCTGCTAAATACGACGGTGGTCCCATTGCCGTTCGTTACCCTAGAGGGAATGGATATGGAATAAAAATGGACGAAAAATTAAAGCAGTTGCCGATTGGGAAATGGGAAACATTACAAGAAGGAACAGATGCCTGTATTTTGACTTTTGGAACGATGATACCAGTTGCTGAGCAAGCATTAGCTCATCTATCGAAACAAGGTCTTTCGGTAAAACTCGTGAATGCAAATTCTGCAAAGCCTCTTGATGAGGACCTGTTACACGAGATTGCTCAAAAGGAAATTCCGGTACTCACATTAGAAGAATCTGCTCTTCAAGGAGGCTTTGGAAGTGCTGTATTAGAATTTTTCCATGACAATGGCTATCACAACGTTGAAGTAAAGCGGATGGGAATTCCAGATGAGTTTATTGAACATGGTAGCGTATCAGAGCTATTAGAGGAAATTGGACTGACATCTGCCAATGTTTCTGATCAAATGATGACGATGTTACCGAAAAAAAAGCAAAGGGCGTAACGAACATTGACTAAGAAAGAACGAATAGATGTTTTGCTCGTCGAGCGAGGCCTAGTCGAAACGAGAGAAAAGGCGAAGCGATCTATTATGGCTGGACTTGTCTACTCTGGTACGGAGAGAGTGGATAAGCCAGGAATAAAAGTGGATCGGGATATTCCTCTAGAAATTAAAGGAAACCCACTTCCTTATGTGAGTCGTGGAGGATTAAAGTTAGAAAAAGCCATCGAGCTTTTTCAACTTAGCTTAAAAGATAAAATTGTATTAGATATAGGTGCATCAACTGGAGGGTTCACTGATTGCTCTTTACAAAATGGAGCTAAATCGGTGTATGCACTTGATGTTGGATATAATCAATTGGCATGGAAACTAAGACAGGATGAGCGAGTTACAGTAATGGAACGAACGAATTTCCGTTACGTGAAGCCAGAGGATTTAACAGAAGGATTGCCTCAGTTTGCAACGATCGATGTATCCTTTATATCTTTAAAGTTGATTTTACCTGTATTAAAGACCGTTCTTGTTCCTAATGGAGATGTTGTGGCACTTGTAAAGCCACAATTTGAAGCTGGTCGTGAACAAGTTGGGAAAAAAGGCATTGTCCGAGATAAAAAAGTTCATGAAGATGTGTTGAAACGTATGATAGAGTTTGCTTCAAATGAAGGGTATCACGTTAGTGGCCTAAGTTATTCACCGATTAAAGGTGGAGAGGGCAACATCGAATTTTTAATGCATTTACAGTATAACGGTGACGAAGGCTCAATTAGTGACTCTATTTCAATTATGGATGTCGTCACTACTGCACATGAGGAATTAAAAGCAAAACAAGAAGAGTAGCTCATTAAAGAAGTCTCGATCAATGATTTAGGAGGGCACTGAAAAAGGGAAAACCACCTTTTTCAGTGCCCTCATGATTTGATCGAGGCGTTTTTTTGTCTATAATTATTCATTGGAATGTATGAAAAATTATTTTTTTCGTAAATTTTAAAAGTTTTTGTAGGTGTAAATGTTGTATTGTAGAGCGAATACGTAGATAATGAACATATGAGACAGTGTAGGAATAGGTGAGAAAAGATGAATAAAGGACAAAGGCATATAAAAATTAGAGACATTATTGCCAATAACGAAGTTGAAACACAAGATGATCTAGTTGAACAATTACGAAGAGAAGGCTATAACGTAACACAAGCAACGGTATCTAGAGATATAAAAGAACTTCATCTTGTAAAAGTACCAATGCTAGATGGACGTTATAAGTATAGCTTGCCAGCAGACCAACGATTTAATCCGCTACAAAAGCTCAAGCGTGCATTAATGGACAGTTTTGTCAGCATTGACCGATCTGATAATCTAATTGTTATGAAAACATTACCGGGTAATGCGAACTCAATCGGTGCTTTAATCGATAATTTGGATTGGACCGAAGTAATGGGGACAATTTGTGGCGATGACACCATTCTTATTATTTGTAAAAATAAAGAAGAAGGGCCAGCTATAACACAGCGATTTTTAGAAATGTTATAAGGGTGTGACATGCATGTTAATTGAATTATCAATCCGACATTTTGCTATTATTGATGAATTGACCGTGCAATTCGAAAAAGGGTTAACTGTTCTAACGGGAGAGACCGGGGCAGGAAAATCAATAATTATTGACGCGATTGGTCTTCTCCTTGGAGGTCGTGGTTCTGCTGAATATGTAAGACACGGTGAGAAGCGCGCAGAAATTGAAGGCTTGTTTATTGTAGAAGATGATCACCCTATCATTGAAAAAGCAATTGAATTTGGCATAGATGCTCAAGATTCAATGTTTATTTTAAGAAGGAATATCACGTCACAAGGAAAAAGTATTTGCAGAGTCAATGGCAAGTTGGTTACTCTTGCTATTTTACGGGAGATTGGACAAGCTCTTGTCGATATTCATGGACAACATGAGCATCAAGCGTTAATGCAGCCAGAAGAGCACATTTCCATGTTAGATGGATATGCTTCAAAAGCTTTAACGGACACGTTTAAAGAGTATCAAATGTTATATAATCGTGCACAACAGCTTCAAAAGCAAGTGTTGTCGCTTAGTGAAAATGAACAAGAGTTAGCACAGAAAACCGATTTATTTCAGTATCAGCTCGAAGAAATTGAACAAGCTAAATTGGTTCCAGAAGAAGACGTTCATCTTATGAATGAAAGACATAAGCTAGCACATAGCGAGAAGCTGTTCTCTCTTCTTCAAGACAGTTATTTAAGTTTGTATGGAGAAGGACGAGGGTTAGATTTTATTAACAATGCTGTGTCGCATTTAGAAGAAGCTGTTTCAATTGATCAGGAATTAAAAGATGTATTTGAATCTGTAAGTAATAGCTATTATTTGTTAGAAGAAGCGGCATTCGCTCTGCGTGATCGGGTAGAACAAATTGAGTTTGATCCAAATCGGCTTGAATTCATTGAAGGGCGTCTTCATGATATACAACGGTTAAAGCGGAAATATGGGGAGACGGTAGATGATATCTTGGTGTACGCTTCTAAAGTTGAAGAAGAGTTAGATTCGATTATCAATAAAGATGATCGCATATCAAAGCTTCAAAATGAGTTAGATGGATTGTGGCAAGATTTATATATAGAAGCAAAAGCATTAACATCAATTCGGAAAGAAGCTGCTCAGGAGTTAACAGAAGCGATACATGAGCAGTTGCGTTCACTATATATGGAAAAGACCGTATTCGATGTTCGAGTAGCGGAGAGAGCGCCAAGTAAGCACGCGCCTATGATTAAGGGAAAGACGATGCCTTTTTCTCAGGACGGCATTGACACGGTAGAGTTTTATTTGTCAACGAATCCTGGAGAGCCAATGAAACCACTCTCGAAAGTGGCATCAGGTGGGGAGATCTCTCGAATTATGCTTGCGATTAAATCCATCTTTTCAAATCAGCAAGGAGTCACATCAGTTATATTTGATGAAGTCGATACTGGAGTTAGTGGACGAGTTGCACAAGCCATTGCTGAAAAAATCCACGCTATATCCATTGGATCACAAGTACTTTGTATTACTCATTTGCCTCAAGTAGCAGCGATGGCCGATTCACATCTCTATATTCAAAAGAACGAAGAAAATGATCGCGTTAAAACTTCTGTAAAGTCGCTCTCAACAGAGGAAAAAATAAATGAAATTGCCCGAATGATTTCTGGGGTAGAAGTAACAGAATTAACAAGGGAGCATGCGAAAGAATTGTTAGAACTTGCAGAATCTCTAAAGCAACCCGCTTGAAAAGCTAGCCAAAAAAGGATAGCTTTTTTCTTTTTGTTCCAGTTATAAATGTTGTTCTCTAAGGCAACATTAATAGTACATCCAGTAACGGAGGTGTGGGCAAGGAGCTAGGAGAGTGAAGTGAGTGAGAGGCGATGCAGTAAGAAAAACATTAGGTATACTTGTATTACTATTTGTCGTAAGTTTAGGTTTTTCTGATGGGGTACGTGAATGGGTGAAAGTTCCCACAGCTATGACTGTGTTCGAAGGGGATATGACCCCTGTAGTGGATGCAACGAAGTCACTAAAAGCTGTAACTGCAACTGCTGCGCCATCAGCACTTACTTTTCAAATGAATGGGGTAAGTGAAAGTGATATAACAGATAATGTATCGTTAGAAGTCGCAGGTTTTCCTGTGAAAAGTATTGATGTTAATGTGCTTCCAAAAACAGAAGTTATTCCGGGAGGACAATCCATTGGTGTAAAGCTTAATACCGAAGGAGTGTTAGTTGTAGGTCATCATCTAGTTGAGACGGAAGATGGCAGTTCTTCCCCAGGAGAAATAGCTGGTATTGAAGTTGGAGATATGATTACAAAAATAGATGATCATGAAATCCAACGTATGAGTCAAGTTGGCGAGTATGTTCAAGCTGCAGGAGATGATGGACGAAAGCTGAAACTTGAAATTAAACGAGATCAACAAACGCTTGAAAAGGAATTGATACCTTTAAAAGCAAAAGGTGAACATTCTTACCGTATGGGTCTTTATATTAGGGATTCAGCAGCAGGGGTAGGAACTTTAACCTTTTATGACCCAGAATCAAAAAAATATGGGGCATTGGGTCATGTTATTTCTGATGTTGACACACAAAAACCAATTGTTGTTCATGATGGACAAATCATTCGTTCTTCTGTAACTTCCATTGAAAAAGGTAGCAATGGTGACCCAGGTGAAAAACTGGCAAGCTTATCTAACCAACGAGATGTACTAGGTACAATTGAAAAAAATAGTTCCTTTGGGATATTTGGAACATTAAAAGAAGCAAATTTAAAGAACAACATCCATGATAAAAAGATGCCGATCGCCCATTCAACTCACGTCAAGGAAGGGCCGGCTAAAATATTGACTGTTGTTGAAGGGGAAGAAGTAGAAGAATATGACATTGAAATTGTTAGTTCTGTTCCCCAAAAACAACCAGCAACAAAAGGAATGGTTATTAAAGTAACTGATCCAAAACTGTTGGAAGCAACAGGTGGAATTGTACAAGGAATGAGTGGAAGTCCGATTATTCAAGATGGAAAAATTATTGGTGCGGTAACTCATGTCTTTGTTAATGATCCAACAAGTGGATATGGATGTCACATTAGTTGGATGCTAGAAGAAGCAGGAGTAACTGATCATTTTTCAAATACACAGGAAGCCAAAGCGAGTTAAAATCGTTTTGGCTTCTTTTCTTTTTCAATTTTTGTGATATGATTAAGGTATAAAGAAAATTCGACAAAAGAAAGTTGGTTTGTTTGTCAATGTTCGAATCAGGTCGAATGAGGTAGTATACTGAAGAATAACTTAGGAAATGTAAAAAAACCATTTAAATTTCAAAAAAAATAAAGGGAAATAAAATCCCTTGTCGAAAACTTAAAAGTATGACAGAAAATAGGAACAGAGGAGGCTTTATTGTGCAAAAAGTAAAAGTATGTATCGCAGATGATAATCGTGAGTTAGTCAATTTACTCAATGAATACATATCAGCTCAGAATGACTTAGAAGTAGTAGGAACAGCGTACAATGGTCAGGAATGTTTAAGTTTGATTGAGGAGCAAGAGCCGGATGTATTAATCTTAGATATTATTATGCCTCATTTAGACGGATTAGCTGTACTTGAGCGGATTAATAAATTAAATTTGAAGAAAAAGCCTAATATTATTATGTTAACTGCTTTTGGTCAAGAAGATGTTACGAAGAAAGCTGTTGATTTAGGAGCTGCTTACTACGTACTTAAGCCGTTTGACATGGAAGTGTTAATTTCTAATATTCGTGAAATCAGCGGACAAACAAGATCATTTGTTCAACAGTCTCCACTTAACTCATTTATTTCAAATGCACCACAACCAGAACAGCATAGCTTTAACTTAGATGCAAGTATTACAAGTATTATTCATGAAATTGGTGTGCCAGCTCATATCAAAGGCTATATGTATTTACGTGAAGCAATTACGATGGTCTATAATGATATTGAGTTACTAGGATCGATTACAAAAGTATTATATCCTGATATTGCAAAGAAGTTTAATACAACATCAAGTCGTGTGGAACGTGCTATTCGTCATGCGATTGAAGTAGCTTGGAGTCGTGGGAATATTGATTCTATTTCTAGTCTGTTTGGATACACAGTAAGCCACTCGAAGGCGAAGCCGACAAACAGTGAATTCATTGCAATGGTAGCTGATAAGCTTAGGATTGAACATAAAGTTTCTTGAAAGGATCGCAATCAAGATACAAATAAAGACTAAAGAAAAAACACTTCAAATTTGAAGTGTTTTTTCATATTGTAAAAATGTCAAAAATAAAAGGGTTTTCACTATCTCTATAGTAGTAAATAGTATGAGAGGGGTGAAACGTATTGGAAGATGGGAAGATGACAGTTATTATAACCGTGGCTGTAGCTATGGTTGTAAAAATACTTTTTGTATTTGTGCTGTTCTATTGGTGGAAAAATGAAAAGAAAAAGGGACGGTTTTAGCATTTCCAATTTTTTTAAGGGAGTGCTGTTTTTCGTACAATGGACTTAAACTCATCTTTAATTTTTTCAATTTACCAAAATCTTTCCTATTATAAATAAAATCGCTAAAATTGCTCATATTATGACCAAACGGTGCAAAGAGGGTTATCATATGAGGAATTTGATAAAAGGACCTATCTATGAACACAAACAAACCAAAAAGCTGCTTCATTATTTGCCAAAACGAAGCATTGTTTTTTTATGGCATGAAGACCTTGATGGTGTAGCAGTCGATGGATTAATTGAAGCGCAAGTGAAGGCAGTAATTAATGCAAAAACTTCGATGACAGGCCATTATACACAGCATCACGTAAGGCGTTTGCTTCAAGCGGGAATCCCGGTCTTTGATATAACAGCTTCTTGCAAGCATGACAGACTGTATCAAGGGGATGAAGCAATTATCTTTCAAGATGAACTTTATGTAGACGATCAGTTAGAGCCAATGTTTGTAGCAAGCTTGAAATCATATACAGAAGAAATAATTAATGAAAAAGCAATTGAAGCACGTAACAACTTTTCAGATCAATTTGATAAATTTGTTCATAACACAATAACTTATGCTGAAAAAGAATGTGATTGGTTTAAACAATTCCCTACTATTCCACCTTCTTTTGAAGTAGTGAATCAAAAAGAGGTATTTATTGTAGCGAGGAATACAAAGTATGAAAAGGATATTAAAGCAGTCCGCCATGCAATGATGAAAAAGGGGACGGTCATTGTAGCAGTGGATGGAGCTGCGGATGGTTTGTTAAAACAAAAAATTGTACCTGATTTCATCATTGGCGATATGGACTCGATTAGTGAGAAGGCTATTGATTGCGGGGCGCAATTAATTTGTCATGAACACCCGAACGGATCTTCACCAGGAAAAGAGCGATTAAATAAAATGGGGTTATTTGTTGATACGATCCGCTTCGTTGGAACAAGTGAAGATGTAGCCATTACAGCATCTTATTGGTCGGGTGCTAACCACCTTTATTTAATAGGTTGTCGTTTGGGTATGACAGAGTTTCTAGAAAAAGGGCGTGCAGGTATGGGATCGACTTGGTTGTGTCGAATTCAAGCTGGTGAAAAAATAACAGACTTAAAGGGAATTCATCACCTGACAAACCGATCAATTAGTCCATTATTATGGCAGAAAAAAAGTCGAGTAAAACCTTCGCTAATTGAAACAATTCATCATCTTGTCAGTGGCCGTGTAGGGTTATGGAAGAAGAGGGAGGTTCTTCGCCATGATTGATATATCATTTGTGATAGCAGCCTATAATGAAGAGGAGACGCTTGAAAAGACACTTCTTGCTATTAGAGCTAACAAGGAATTCAACCAGTCAGAGATCATCGTCGTTGATGATGGAAGTAAGGATCAAACAAAAGCAGCAGCGGAGAAATATGCAGATAAAGTTATTTCGTATTCAAAGAATAAAGGTAAAGGATACGCCATGCAGCTTGGATGGAGGAGTGCAAAGGGAGAATATATTGTTTGTCTAGATGCAGACCTCGAGGAATCAGCTAGTGAGGCATTTGCGCTCCTTGAACCAATTCGCCAAAACAAAGCAGATATGACCATTTCGATTATTAACCCTGGGAAGAAGTCTGGAATGGGCATGGTGAAACGAAGAGTCCAAACAATTGTTTATCAGAAAACTGGGGTGAAATTAGAAGCACCATTATCAGGTCAACGAGCATTTCGACGAAAGTGGCTTTCGGTTCTATTGAGCAAATCTTACTATGGATTCGGCATTGAAACACAGATGACAATCGACCTATTAGAAGCAGGGGCAACTTGTTTAGAAATACCAACGACTATGAAGCATCGTGAAATGGGAAGAGATGTAAAAGGGTTCGTTCATCGTTTAAAGCAGTGGGTTGATATAGAAAAACAACTAAGAGGTGTGCAATCATGATTGCCTTCTTTCTGTCAATGCCAATCATTGCTTATTTAAGCCTTATTTCGTTTCAAACAATGAAGTTAGGTGTGTTGAATTATGAAGGAAGGTTTGTTCCTTATAGTCTAGGAGTTGTCATTATATATAGTTACAGTTATTTATTTGCTCTTTCTCCAGGACTAGAATCAGTCTCCATGGCTTCTTTTATTTTCGTCTTTTCGATCTGGTTACTAGGTCTTGTTGATGATGTGTTTGGCAAGCCGTATCCAAAAGGATTAAAAGGCCATGTTTTGTATGCGTTTCAAAAAAAACGTATTACAACGGGATTGGTAAAGGCAGCTGGCACCATTGTAGTAGCATTGCTATTCGTCTGGATAACGCCCTTGTACACGTACTTTACCACATTCCTCTCTCTTTTCCTACTTATAGGTCTTCCGCATGTTATGAATTTATTTGATACTCGTCCGTTACGAGTGTGGAAGGGAGCGTTATGTTTTGTTGTTCTTGTTCTACTTATTAATCCGCTTCCATCTTTTATCTATATTGTCATGCTACTATCTGTCTTTTATGTTTGGTACGTGCTTGAAGGCTACAGAAAGGCGATGCTTGGAGATAATGGGGCTACCGTAGTTGGGGCCATCTTAGCAATAGTAGCAATCAATCATTTACCAATAGGACTTCAACTTTTTGTTCTCGTTGTAGTTAGTTTCTTTATCGTCATTGCAGAAAAGTATTCGTTTTCAAGAATTATTGAACATTCTTCTTTGCTTCGTATGATTGATCAAATTGGAATTATGAATAAACATCAAAAGGGTGACTCGCACAACTAGAGTCACCCACTTTGAGTTTATTTTTTTTGAAACCTTGGTGCAATTTTTCCATTTTTGCGGTCGCGATAAAAAATAAAACCACCAATAAAGCTTAGTCCGGCAAAGAAAAGGACCAGTCCAGCGAAAAATTGTAACGAAAGATTTGGGAATGGACTATTAATGATTTGAAAAATAGTATCTCGCATCAACTTAATTCCATATCCCGCAATGACTCCTGGTATTACTAATATCATTAAGGCGATAAAACGTCCCATCAACAATTCCTCTTTCATCATTTACTATAGTTATATTTTAACGAAATTTCATCAATGTGTACACGTTAGTGGTTGCATTTTTGTGTCATTTGCGTAATAGTAAAAGGAGGAAAATTAATAGTAGAAGTTAAGACCAAGTCATAAAAGGGGGAGTATTGATGAAACGCGCGGTAATTATTGGTGCTGGTCAAGGTGGAACAGCCCTGTTTCGATTGCTCATGAATATGGAACACATTCAAGTTATTGCCGTGTATGATATTCTATCATCTGCCCCAGGCATTGTAGAGGCAGAGAAACATCATGTGAAAATTGGATCTGATTGGAGAGAAATTCGTAATGATCAGGTTGATTTTATTTTTGAATCTACAGGAAATCCTGATGTTCTTACGGAACTTAGGAAAACGATTCAACCCAATACAATGATTGTTCCCTCTCAATTAGCTAGGCTTTTCTACTCTTTAATGAAAGAGAAAGATCAACTAATTGTCCGTCTGAATGAACAAATGTCGATTCAAGAAACGATCTTAAATTCGACTCACGATGGGATGATAGCAATTAATTCCCATGAACAGATCTTAATCTTTAATGAGGCTGCTGAGCGAATATCTGGGATACAAGCTCAGTCAGCAATCGGGCGTCCTCTTCGTGAGGTTATGAAATCGAGTGGGTTACCACGGGTAATGAGAACACAGCAAGCAGAACATAACCGCAAGCAGCAACTTCAAAATGGGACGATTGTCATTACAACAAGGGTCCCGATGATTGAAGAAGGTCGCTGCATCGGTGCATTAGCTGTCTTTAAAGATATAACAGATATGGTGGAAATGGCAGATCAAGTGACGAACTTAAAAAATGTTCAAACGATGCTTGAAGCAATTATTCAATCTTCAGATGATGCGATCTCAGTTGTAGATGAGAATGGGATAGGCCTAATGATAAATCCAGCCTATACGAGGCTAACGGGATTACTGCCTGAAGAAGTGATAGGACATCCTGCAACTGCAGATATTTCTGAAGGGGAAAGTATGCATTTACAAGTGCTAGAAACGGGGAAGGCTGTTAGAGGGGTTTCTTTAAAGGTTGGACCAAACAAAAAAGATGTGATTGTAAATGTAGCACCAATCATAGTGGATGGACAGAAGCGAGGAAGTGTAGGGGTCATCCATGATGTCTCTGAGTTGAACTCTTTGCATGGTCAACTTGAGAAAGCAAAAAAACGAATTCAAACACTTGAAGCTAAATATTCTTTTGATGAAATTATAGGAACATCCGAGGAGATGAGGGTGGCAATTGAACAAGCTAAATTAGCGGCTCAAACTCCCGCAACAATTTTATTGCGAGGCGAATCAGGTACCGGAAAGGAACTATTTGCTCATGCTATACATAATGAAAGCCAAAGGAAACATCATTCGTTTGTTCGTGTTAATTGTGCTGCGCTATCGGAACAATTGCTTGAGAGTGAATTGTTTGGCTATGAGGAAGGTGCCTTTACGGGAGCGAAACGTGGAGGGAAGAGAGGGTTATTTGAAGAAGCTGATAATGGAAGTATCTTCTTGGATGAGTTAGGGGAACTCTCCAGTACAATGCAAGCTAAATTATTACGCGTTCTTCAGGAACAAGAAATTATTAGAGTCGGAGGAACGAAGCCAATATCCATTAACGTTCGAGTCATTGCTGCGACGAATGTAAATTTGGAAAAAGCAATAGCTGAAAATCGGTTTCGAGAAGACCTTTATTATAGACTAAGTAAATTTCCAATCTCTATTCCTCCTTTACGTGAACGAATGAACGATCTTGAACTTTTAGCGATGCATCTTTTGAATAAACTAAATAAAGATTATGGAAGATACGTTCAAGCCATCTCTCATGAAGCCTTAGAGTATTTAAGTGGCTACCAATGGCCAGGTAATGTAAGGGAACTTGAGAATGTCTTAGCTCGAACGATGATTTATATGGAATCAGCAAGTCGCCGAGTAGAGTTACAACATCTTCCCCCTCTTTTTTCGAATGTTCAAACCGATACAGTCATTCAAAAAAGTACAATTGGGGAAAAAGAAGAGAAACTGCAGGAATTACTTAATAATTTTGAGAAATCAGTTATTGTAAATGCACTGGAACGTTATCAAGGAAATCGAACGAATGCGGCAAAAGCATTAGGTATTTCCATTCGTTCACTGTATTACAAAATGGAGAAGTATGAAATTGCATAAATGTGCATGCAAATTCTTGCGTGCTAATGAAAAAAAATGCATACTCTATTTTGGATTGTGATCGTTTTGTGAAGACTATAAAGGGATGGACAAAAATTCTTTTTGTGGCACGGTTTTTGCAAAGGATAGGGTAAGGAGTCATCTTTTTTTGAAGGTGACGTATTTAAGGAGGCTACATCATGGAATTATTCTCTTATATGGAAAATTACGACTATGAACAAGTCGTTGTGTGCCAAGACAAATTATCTGGATTAAAAGCAATTATAGCGATTCATGATACAACACTCGGCCCTGCTCTTGGTGGAACGAGGATGTGGATGTATGAGACAGAAGCAGATGCGTTTGAAGATGCACTGCGTTTAGCAAAAGGCATGACATATAAAAACGCAGCAGCGGGATTAAATCTTGGCGGGGGAAAAACAGTTATAATTGGTGACCCTAGAAAAGATAAGAATGAAGAAATGTTTCGTGCATTCGGTCGGTACATTCAAGGTTTAAATGGCCGCTACATTACAGCTGAAGATGTAGGAACAACCGTACAAGATATGGATACAATCTATGAAGAAACCGATTATGTAACAGGGATCTCGCCTGCTTTCGGTTCATCAGGGAATCCATCCCCAGTAACGGCGTATGGAGTGTATGTCGGTATGAAAGCAGCTGCTAAAGAAGCATTTGGTACGGATGATTTAGCAGGAAAAACAATTGCTGTACAAGGGGTCGGAAATGTTGCTTATAACTTGTGTAAACACCTGCATGAGGAAGGTGCCTCATTAATTGTCACGGATATCAATAAAGATTCTGTTCAAAGAGCAGTTGCAGATTTTAACGCAAAAGCGGTTGATGTAAATGACATTTATAGTGTTGATTGTGATATTTTTGCTCCTTGTGCACTAGGTGCTATTATTAATGACCACACGATTCCACAATTAAAAGCAAAGGTTATTGCAGGAGCTGCTAACAACCAATTAAAAGAAGAACGTCATGGGAGTCTTATTCACGAAATGGGCATTGTGTATGCACCAGACTACGTGATTAACGCAGGTGGTGTTATTAATGTTGCAGATGAGTTAAATGGGTATAACAGTGAACGGGCGTTGAAGAAAGTAGAAGGAATCTATCAAAACATTGAGAAAGTATTTGATATATCAAAACGTGATCAAATTCCAACATTCAAGGCGGCAGACCGTATGGCCGAAGAACGAATTGAAAGAATGAGAAGATCAAGACGTCAATTCTTACAAAACGGCCAGCATATTTTATCACGTCGCTAAGAGTTAACATAAAAAGGGTGGTTTTCCCTTTTTATGTTAACTCGAAGCAATGAGCGGAACCGCCGTTACGATTTTAAGCCATTTGAGCGATCTTCTCAAATGACGCATGGCGAGAGAAGCCATTGCAAACATGGTTTGCACGTATAAGAAAAAAGGGGCGGTTTTCCCTTTTTATGTTAATTCGACGGGAACTTTAGGAGCTAGGAGGAACGTTACATGGCTGAAGAATACGATCTTGTCATTTTAGGAGCCGGTACTGGTGGATATGTTGCTGCCATTCGTGCGGCACAGCACGGGCTTAAAGTGGCAGTAGTTGAAAAAGAAAAACTAGGCGGAACTTGTTTGCATAAAGGATGTATTCCAAGTAAGGCATTACTTCGAAGTGCAGAAGTATTTGCAACTTCAAAGCGTTCAGAAGAATTTGGTGTTCTTACAAACGAAGTAAGTCTTGATTTTAAAAAAGTGCAAGCACGAAAAGAATCAATCGTCGATCAATTGCATCGTGGGGTCCAGCATCTATTAAAGAAAGGGAAGATTGATGTTTATGAAGGAACTGGAAGGATCCTTGGACCATCCATTTTTTCCCCAACTCCAGGGACGATTTCTGTAGAACGATCAGATGGTGAAGAAAATACGATGCTAATCCCCCAGTATGTTCTTATTGCAACAGGCTCTTCGCCTCGGGAATTACCCGGTCTTAGAGCAGATGGAAAATATGTTCTTACTTCAGACCATGCTCTAGAGCTTGAGGTTTTGCCAAAATCAATCATCATTGTTGGTGGGGGAGTCATTGGGATTGAATGGGCTTCGATGCTGAATGATTTTGGTGTTGAAGTTACCGTTATTGAGTATAGTGAGCAGATTCTTCCAACAGAGGATGCAGCTATAGCAAAAGAAGCGGCAAGAATTTTA
Source organism: Halalkalibacter flavus (assembly GCF_036663575.1). Taxonomy (NCBI): domain Bacteria; kingdom Bacillati; phylum Bacillota; class Bacilli; order Caryophanales; family Bacillaceae; genus Halalkalibacter; species Halalkalibacter flavus. The sequence continues at coordinate 42,331 of NZ_JAWRVK010000018.1, read as the reverse complement.
AAGAACAAGGGTATCAAAATTGTGACTGGTGCTAAAGTGCTAGCTGAAACTTTAGAAAAAGGGCAAGGGGTAACCATTCAAGCTGAAGCGAAGGGACAACAAGAATCGTATCACGCAGATCAATTGCTTCTTTCTGTAGGCCGAAGTGCGAATGTAGCTGATATAGGCCTTGAAAACACCGATATTCAGGTAGAAGACGGTGTGATTGTTGTGAATGAATATAATCAAACGAAAGAATCGCACATGTATGCTATCGGAGATGTGATCGGTGGTTTGCAGTTAGCGCATGTTGCTTCACATGAAGGTATTGTTGCTGTCGATCATATTGCAGGTAAGAAGCCCGATCCGATCAACTATGACACGGTCGCAAAATGTATTTACAGCAATCCTGAAGTTGCGAGTGTTGGATTAACAGAAAAGCAAGCAGTAGAACAAGGCTTTCGCGTAAAAGTGGGAACATTTCCGTTTAAAGCGATAGGAAAAGCGCTAGTATATGGTGAAACAGACGGTTTTGTTAAAGTGATCGCAAATAAAGACAATCAGGATGTACTAGGAGTTCACATGATAGGACCACATGTAACAGACTTAATTTCTGAAGCAGCTTTGGCCAAAGTACTAGATGCTGCTCACTTTGAAGTAGCAGAAATGATTCATCCACATCCAACTTTATCTGAAGTAATAGGTGAGGCGGCACTTGCTGTAGATGGTTTGGCTATTCATTCATAATAGTGAGGGAGGAAGAAAGATGACTGAAAATCGACATCATGCATTAGGTCTATCCGACGAAACGGTGCTTGAAATGTATAAAACGATGCTGCTGGCTCGAAAGATTGATGAGCGTATGTGGCTCCTAAACCGTGCAGGGAAAATTCCTTTTGTTATTTCATGTCAGGGACAAGAGGCAGCTCAAGTAGGGGCAGCATTTGCACTAGATAAAAGTAAGGATTATATCTTGCCATATTATCGTGACATGGGAGTGGTCTTAACATTTGGGATGACCGCACGCGATCTTATGTTATCTGGATTTGCAAAAGCTGAGGATCCTAACTCAGGTGGAAGGCAAATGCCAGGACATTTCGGACAAAAGAAAAACCGAATTGTGACAGGATCATCACCTGTAACGACTCAAGTTCCACATGCAGTCGGAATTGCATTAGGTGGCAGGATGGAAGGAAAGGATTTTGTCACTTTCACAACTTTTGGAGAAGGTTCCTCAAACCAAGGGGATTTTCATGAAGGGGCAAATTTCGCTGGAGTTCATAAACTCCCGGTTATTTTCATGTGTGAAAATAATAAATATGCGATCTCTGTACCAATTGAAAAGCAACTAGCGTGTAAAAATGTATCTGATCGTGCAATTGGATACGGGATGCCTGGGGTAACGGTTGACGGCAATGATCCTTTAGCAGTATATGAAGCAGTAAAGGCAGCTGCAGACCGTGCTAGAAATGGCGAAGGGCCATCTCTTATTGAAACGGTATCGTACCGTTTAACTCCTCATTCAAGTGATGACGATGATCGGGCTTATCGCTCGCGTGAGGAAGTAGAAGAGGCAAAGAAATTAGATGCAATTTTTACATTTGCAGACTATTTAAAAGGTGTAGGAATTTTAACAGATGACATTTCGTCAAGAATTGAAAAAGAGATGGCTAATATTATCGATGAAGCTACTGAATATGCAGAGCAAGCACCATATGCAGATCCAGAAAGTGCAATGTTATATACGTACGCAGAAGAATAGAAAGGGGGAAGTAAGATGGCTGTTATTTCATATATAGAAGCTGTAACACAAGCAATGAGAGAAGAAATGGAACGGGACGAAAAAGTATTTGTACTTGGTGAAGACGTTGGGGCAAGAGGCGGTGTTTTCCGAGCTACGAATGGCTTATATGAACAATTTGGTGAGCAGCGAGTTATTGATACGCCTCTAGCTGAATCAGCTATCGCTGGTGTAGGAATTGGGGCAGCAATGTATGGGATGAAGCCAATTGCGGAAATGCAATTTGCTGATTTTATCATGCCAGCTGTGAACCAAATTATTTCGGAAGCAGCAAAAATTCGCTACCGCTCTAACAATGATTGGAGCTGCCCAATTACGATACGAGCTCCATATGGCGGCGGAGTTCATGGGGCTCTCTATCATTCGCAATCAGTAGAAGCAATCTTTGCAAGTGTACCAGGGTTAAAAATTGTGATGCCTTCCACGCCTTACGATGTAAAAGGCCTCCTCAAAGCAGCTATTCGCGATCCCGATCCGGTTTTATTCTTTGAGCATAAACGGGCATATCGATTAATAAAAGGTGAAGTACCTGACGATGATTACACCTTACCTATTGGTAAAGCTGATGTGAAACGTGAAGGTGACGATATTACTGTCATTACGTATGGTTTATCCGTTCATTTTGCTTTGCAAGCAGCTGATCGCCTTGAAAAAGAGGGGATCGGGGCACATATTCTTGATTTGCGTACGGTGTATCCGTTAGATAAGGAAGCCATTATTGAGGCAGCGAGTAAAACCGGCAAAGTTCTACTCGTAACGGAGGATAATAAAGAAGGCAGCATTATGGGTGAAGTGGCAGCAATCATTGCTGAGCATTGTTTATTTGATCTAGATGCACCGATTAAACGCTTGGCTGGACCAGATGTACCTGCGATGCCTTATGCACCAACAATGGAAAAGTATTTTATGATTAACCCAGAGAAAGTTGAAAAAGCGATGCGGGAGCTAGCTGAATTTTAATCGCTAGGAGGGAATCGAATGGCGACAGAAATGACGATGCCCCAATTAGGGGAGAGTGTCACAGAAGGTACAATTAGCAAGTGGCTTGTAGAACCAGGTCAATATGTGAATAAGTACGATCCCATTGCAGAAGTGATGACAGATAAAGTAAATGCTGAAGTACCTTCTTCGTACTCAGGTACAATTAAAGAGCTTCGTGTACAAGAAGATGAAACGGTCGAAGTAGGAGTCGTTATATGTACAATTGAAGTTGAAGGAGAAAGTAATAGTGAGGCAGCAGCATCGGTTAAAAAAGAAGATGTGGCTCCAACGCCGCATGTTGAAACACCAACCGACCAGTCACAAAAACGTCGTTACTCTCCAGCCGTGTTGCGTATGTCTCAAGAACATAATATTGATCTTGAACAAGTTACTGGTTCAGGTAAAGGTGGTCGAATCACACGCAAAGATCTACAACGCATTATTGATGGCGGTGTAGATCAAAAAGCAACTACTAGTGCTGAACCTGTTACTCCAGTTACTAATAAACCAGAAAGTAAACCTGTAACGCCGCAAGAGTCTACCGCTGTCCTTACATCACACGGGGACGTGGAAATTCCTGTGTCTGGGGTACGAAAAGCAATTGCTGCTAATATGGTGAAAAGTAAGCATGAAGCACCGCATGCATGGATGACGGTTGAAGTTGATGTGACGAAACTTGTTCAATATCGAAATAAAGTCAAAGAGGGCTTTAAAGAAAAAGAAGGCTTTAATTTAACTTTCCTGCCATTCTTTATTAAAGCGACTGTTGAAGCATTAAAAGAATTTCCACAGTTGAATTCAATGTGGGCTGGTGAAAAGATTATCCAAAAGAAAGATATCAATATCTCACTTGCGGTTGCCACAGACGATGCATTATTTGTCCCTGTTATTAAACATGCAGATGAGAAAACGATCAAAGGACTTGGACGTGAAGTTCATGAGTTAGCTGGTAAAGTACGTTCAGGAAAACTAAGTGGAGCGGATATGCAAGGTGGTACATTCACAGTGAATAACACCGGCTCCTTTGGTTCGATCCTCTCAACACCGATCATTAATCATCCACAAGCCGCCATTCTTTCAATCGAGTCAATTGTGAAGCGACCAGTTGTCATTGAAAGTGACGCAGGCGATATGATTGCCATTCGCAGTATGGTTAATCTCTGCCTTTCTCTTGACCATCGCGTGTTAGATGGACTTGTTTGTGGACGTTTCTTAGCAAGAGTAAAAGAAATACTTGAAAATATGACTGCAGAGACAACATCTATTTATTAAAGAGAATGTTCGAAAAGGCGTTTTTCCTTTTCGAACATTCTCGAAGCGATGAGCGGAGCCGCCGTAATGTTTTAAGCCTTTTAGGAGTGGGTTTCTCCTAAAAGGCGCACGGCGAGAGGAGCCATCGCCGCATGTTCGCGCTATTTAAGGGAAGGAAGCCTAAGTCCTTTGAAAAACTAGGAGAATAGGCAAAGCCGCTGTAGTGTTTTAAGCCTTTTAGGGATGGCATGTTCGTGCTCTTTTGTTTAAATGATAATCAAAGCTGTTAAGAGGAACTGTTCTTAACAGCTTTTTTGTTTACATGAAATTGGTGATCCTGGTTATTCTAAAAGTATCAGAAAGGAAAGGGTGACCAATTCATGAAACGTTTTCACCAGTTGTTTATTCTTGCGCAAATTGTCTTGCTAGCGTCTATTGCTGTTACATCATTGGCACCTGTTCAAGCAGAAGTACCAAATGAAGAGCCAGAGCAGGAATGCCGTGGGCATGAACAACAAGAAATTAATAAGGAGTTAAAAGTTCATCTCGATTATTACTATGAACTGCTAGCTGAAAAATACGCTCCAAACGAATTAGAAAAGTGGAAAGAAATCCGCTCTGAGCGAGATTTGCTTCAGAAGAAGTTAAAGGAAGCTAAGCAAAAAGGTGAATTGGAAAATGGCGGGGCCATTGATAATGAATGGATTGAACAGCATAAAGAAATCACTGATGCTTTTAATGCAGCAATCGAGAAGCGAGATGAAGAACAACTTCGCAAACTACTTCCACAACTTTTTGACCATTATAAAAAACTAAATGATGTATATAAGAAACGTTTAGATGTAGTTAACAGAACATAATGCTATAAGGCTTATCTTCAACATAGATTTGGTTGAAAATAAGCCTTTTTATGTAGGATTTTATATTTACAAATCGTAAAGCTTACGATATAATTTGTAACTGTGATTAAACGTAATCGTTACGAAAGGGGTTTGTTATGAAGAAACTATCGAGCTTGTTTGCATCTGTCCTTATTGCTTCTTCATTTCTAGCGGCATGTGGCGGCGGAAACGAACAAGCAGAAGAGCAAGAGCAACCAACAACTGAAGAACCAATTGAAGAAGTAGAAACATTGGAATTATTTACTACTATTTTTCCATTAGAAGATTTTGCTACTAAAATCGGAGGAGAATTTGTAAATGTGACAAATGTCGTTCCTGTAGGTGCAGATGCACACACATTTGAGCCAACAGCTCGTGAGATGATTAGTGTAGCTGAGGGAGATGCATTCATTTACAATGGTGCAGGTTTAGAAGGATTTGTCGATGCATTAATTGAAACGCTCGAAGGTGAAGATGTGGCGATTGTGAAAGCTTCAGAAGGAATTGATTTTATAGATTATAATCATGATCATGATCATGCGCATGAAGAGGAAGATGACCACGATCACGCACATGATGAACATGCGCATGAAGAGGAAGATGATCACGGCCATGAACATGATGATCATGCGCATGAAGAGGAAGATGATCACGGCCATGAACATGATGACCATGCACACGAAGAGGATGACCACGATCATGCACATGATGATCACGCACACGATCATGACGAGGATCCGCATGTATGGTTAGATCCAATTTTATCTATTACGCTTGCGGAAAACATTAAAAATGCACTTGTTGAATTAATGCCTGAACAAGAAGAAGTATTTAATGCAAACTTTGAAGAAGTAAAGGCTGAGCTAGAAGCAATTGATGCAGAGTTCCAAGCTATGGTTGAAGCTGCAGATAAAGATACGTTCCTAGTTTCACATGCTGGATATGGATATTGGGAAGAACGTTATGGCGTTAAGCAAATTGGGATTTCTGGCATTTCACCAACAAATGAACCATCACAACGTCAATTACAAGATATTATCGAATTGGCAAATGAGTACGGGTTACAGTATGTATTATTTGAGCAAAATATTCCAACAAAAGTTGCCGAAGTTGTGAAAGATGAAGTAGGAGCAGAGGCTCTATACCTTCATAACTTAGAAGCGCTTATTGAAGAAGACGTTGAAAATGATGAAGACTATTTCAGTCTTATGAGAAGAAATATTGAAGTTTTAGAAACAGCACTTCAATAAAAGCAACGAGGAAGATCAGGTAATATGCTGATCTTTCTCTTTTTTAGGTGCAAAAGAATTGGTTTTATTAATCGAAAGGGTTACAATAAAAGTAACATATGTTTAAGAGGTGAAGAGTACAATGCAATTTAATTTCTATATGAATGATGTCGTGAAAATTGCTCGCCAAGAAATGGTCGAGGCAGGTTATGAGCAATTACAAACACCGGAAGAAGTTGATGAGGTATTAAAGAAAGAAGGAACGACTCTCGTAATGATTAATTCTGTTTGTGGATGTGCTGGTGGAATTGCCCGCCCAGCTGCAGCTTATATGAAAAATTACGAAACAAAGCCGGATCGCTTCGTTACAGTATTTGCTGGTCAAGACAAAGAAGCGACAGCAAAAGCAAGAGAATATTTCACTGGCTACGCTCCATCTTCGCCATCATTTGCTTTATTAAAAGACGGTGAAATCAAAACAATGGTAGAACGCTTTGAAATTGAGGGACATGAACCAATTCAAGTCGTTCAAAAGCTTGAAAAAGCATTCGACGACTATTGTAAGGAATAAATATCACTTACCTTGGAAAGAGCTTACAGGTAGAGTCCTCTAAGCTCTTTTCTTTTTGTACGGTGATTTATAAGAAACGAAAAATAATTTATGCTATAATGACTTATATAGTGCGTTTAAAAAGACGGCAATGGCTACACACGCTACACGCCTCTAGGAGAACCCCACTCCTAGAGGCTCAAAACCTTGTAGCGGTTCCGCTCATTGCTTAGATTCTGTACAAAAGGGAAAAATCATCCTTTTGTACAGAATCCTATAAGTTAAATAAGGAGAGTGCAATAAATGCAAGCTTTGTATGATCAAATTCAAGTGTACTTAAATATGGACGAAGAGATTTCTTTTAAAGAATTCAGCGGATTTTACCGTAAAGTTCTAGCTGAATTAGGTGAAGTTCATGAGACATTAGACGAAGAAATGGTTTGGAAAAGCTTATTCATCGTTGAGAACGTCATGTCTAACGCAGAAGGCCGTGCTAAGCAAGGTAAAGGGTCTGAATCAAAGAAATATGCGAAAATGGCTCAACGTTTAGAGTTATGGGCAAAAAACCTTGCTGCACGTTTAGGTGAGGCTGGCTATACAGAAGAAGACATTAGCGAGCGTTTCAACAAAATGCTTGAAGAAGGTACGCCTGCAGAATCGAAATAATAAAGCAATAACTCAAGAGAGAGTTTATCTTGACAATAAGTCTCTCTTGAGTTATATTAGAATATGTCGCTTGCGATATGTGCGCCTATGGTGAAAGGGATATCATTCAAGATTCCGGTTCTTGCGTTGTAGGTTCGAGTCCTACTAGGCGCGCCAAAATAGTATTGACAACTTCCTAGTAATTAAGTATATTAATAGATGTCGATACATTATTATCTTGATCCGTTAGCTCAGCTGGGAGAGCGCCACCTTGACAGGGTGGAGGTCACTGGTTCGATCCCAGTACGGGTCATTCACTAAAAAGTCAGTAATGACGCGTGTTCTCAGGATCTGAGGGGCGCGTTTTTTTGTGGTTAAAGAAGAGAGATGTGGCGTTTGATCACATTTTGATCACATTATTTTGCATTTCGTTTTTTGGGTTTTTCTTTCCTATAAAAAGTTGAACCGAAGTCGGCTGCAAGTTCCTCTTGGATGTTTGGCATAATGTGAGCATATGTTTCCATTAATGTTCGAACATCATGTCCAAGTCGTTCGGCAACAGCCTTTGGATTTGCTCCATTTTGAAGTAACATAGATGCCTCGGTGTAGAGCTTGTGACAGTTTGAGATATTAATGGAGAACCTGCATCACGAGTAGCTGATAAGTACGGGGAAAAGCACGATAACCACTATGATTACATCTTCAATATTTATTAGGTAAGCCCCTCCGATTCACCATTCAAAACGTTTTCATCAATTAGAATTATTTATTCATCAGCAGTTCGAATCACTAAAACGACAGTTGTTTCAGAATTGTTTGCCGCACCGCTTGTCGGTATTATATTGTTGTCAGCTACAAAGAGTCCCTGGATCCTATGAATTTGATCATTTGGATTAGTTGCGGAATGTCCCCATTCGGCAAGTACAAATACCATGGCACACAAAGCCTGGCCAAGTAAACAAAGTGATCGTACCAAGCCTTTTGAATCGACCGATACCTTTTTAATTCCATCGATCATCTGTTGTATTTTTCATTATCTTTTGGACTATAAGAGAACTTTCTAATTTTGGAACTCCAAATTTATCTACTTTGTCAGGGCTCAATGATACGTATTGCTCGTACCTTGATTTAATAACTCCAGACGCTCTGAACCAGACAGCCTCCAGCATAGTTCAAGTTATTAATATATTCTGTAATGTCCTTTTATATGAATCTGACGGTCTGCTGAACTGGAAATGTGATTTGAATATTAGTTTAAAGTACGATAGGTTGAAAGATTTTATTCTATTTTTAATAGAATATTTGCTAGTCGGCCCATAATAATTGAATGAGTGAAGGCCTTGATGTTTTTTTGATAAGTAAGTTTTGGACTAGAAAAGCTGATGGTGGTTGCAAAATTAATTAAAAAGCATATTTCAACCGATTGCAGCAGGCTTAGGCTTGTTCTTTTTTTTGTTTGTTTAAATTGCATGATCAAAATAACTTGCTGCTGTTTCTGAAACTGCAGCAAGTTGTTGTCTTTTCTAGTCCAAACTATTTTTTTAAGTGTCCAAAAGAGGACAAATTTTACTTTTCTAAAATTCAAGGTTCTTTAAATTAATTATGAATATCCAATACCACGATAACGAAAACCAATCTGCTTTAATTGTTTACTATCCAACATATTTCTCCCATCAAAAATATATGGAATATTCATCTTCCTTTTTATTTCTCCCCAAGGCAATTGTTTGTATTGGGGCCATTCAGTGCATATAACAATAGCGTCAGCGTTTTCAGCTGCTTCTTCCGGTGTATTAAATTGGTTTATTTTATTTGAAGAAAGCTTTACTACAGGATCATGAACATGAATAATTGCTTGTTCCTTTGCTAATAAATCAATCATTCTAAGAGCGGGAGATTCTCGTATGTCATCTGTATGTGGTTTAAACGATAAACCTAAAAGAGCCATTTTTTTGTTTGTTAAATTACCTAACTGTTGTTTTATTTGGGACAGAAGATATTTAGGCTGAATTTGATTTACAGCTACTACTTCTTTCATGATATTTAACGGAACATTGTATTTTGCTGCAGTGGATAAAAGTGCGGAGACATCTTTTGGAAAGCACGAACCTCCATAGCCTAGGCTAGCATTTAAAAAATGAGATCCTATACGATGGTCGGTACCAATTCCATTTGAGATATCTTGTATATTAACTCCAATTGTATCGCATAATTTTGCTATTTCGTTTATAAATGATATTTTTAGTGCAAGAAAGGCATTCGCTGTGTATTTAATTAATTCTGCTCCTTTGCGTGAAGTGACAAGAATTGGACAATCTACATCATAATATAATTGCTTTACGATAGCTGTTGCACGTTCGCTTGAACTTCCAATAACAACTCGATCAGGATTTAGGGAGTCATAGAGTGCATTTCCCTCTCGTAAAAACTCTGGATTAGAAACCACGTCGACCTTAAATTCCGTAGTATTAGCTTCTTGGATCCAAGACTCGAATGTTTCATTTGTGCCGACTGGAACTGTACTCTTAATGATTACTACTTTATAATCGTTAATATTTTCACCGATCATCGTTGCAGCACTTTTAATATATTGGAGATTCGCACTACCATCTTCATTAGAAGGAGTACCAACACAAATAAAAACTACATCATTATCATGAATACTTTTCTGTACATCCGTTGTAAAAGAAAGGCGATCGGTTGAAGTAAGTTCATCTAACAATTCCTGTAATCCTGGTTCATGAAAATATATGTTCCCTTGATTAAGTGCAGAAACCTTTTGTAGATCTAGGTCAAGCCCAGTCACTTGATGACCACTTTTGGCTAATACCAAAGAAAGTGTTGTCCCTACATACCCCATGCCAATTACTAATACGTTCATTATTTATCACCAAATTTCTTTATATTTACTATAAACCTCTTATTAACGTATTAATAACAGGGCGAATATGACACGGAAATACGCCTAGTTTCTTAGTAACAAGGAAATAACATTAACAAATTAAATAGACGCTAATCCAATTACGTGTAAGGTGTATTTATTAAAGATTACCTATGCAAAATAGATTACTAGTTAAATTAATTAAAAAAATGACAATCAGTGTCACTTAATATATATAGCCATAAATTAGATAGTATTAACGGACTTTTTATGAGGTGGCTAACAGTGAAAAAAAATACGCTAATTACGGGTGTTGCTGGATTTCTAGGGTCTTATTTAGCAAAGGACCTTCTCGAAAAAGGTTATTCAATAGTTGGCTTAGATAACTTGTCAACTGGTAAAGTTGAGAATTTGGACAGTATTATGAATCACCCCAATTTTCTGTATTTGTGTACAGATGTGTGTTCTCCAGAAATATTTGAGATGAATGAATTGGTAAATACAAAAGAAATTTATCATTTGGCTTCCCCCGCTTCCCCTAAATTCTATCAAGCAACTCCTTTTGAAACCATTAAAGTAAATACATTAGGAACAGAAAACATGTTGAAATTATCTAAAAGAAACTCCGCCAAGATGGTTTATACTAGTACAAGTGAAGTATATGGGGACCCGGAAGAACATCCTCAGACTGAGCAATATTGCGGGTCAGTAAATACGTGGGGTCCAAGAGCATGTTATGATGAATCAAAACGTTTAGGAGAGGTATTATGCTATTTGTACTATAGCTTATATGGAGTGAAGGTAAAAGTAGCTAGAATTTTTAATACGTATTCATTTGGATTAAGAAATGATGATGGAAGAGTCATCTCTAATTTTGTCACACAGGCTATTAATAATGAGGATATAACGGTATATGGTGATGGAAAACAAACTCGATCATTTTGTTATATATCCGACAATGTAAATGCTCTACAGTTAATGATGGAAAAAGAAGAAGCAAATGGAGAAATTATTAATATTGGAAATCCGAATGAGCTTTCGATAGTAGAGATTGCTCATCTGATCAAAAAGTTAGCAAAAAGTTCAAGTAATATTATATTTAAATCGCTCCCAGTGGATGATCCTAAAAAAAGACGTCCTAACATCGAAAAAGCAAAGCGATTGTTAGGATGGGAACCAAAGGTACAATTAGAAGAGGGATTGATAATGACTATAGATGCTTACCGGAAAAACAATAAAAATAATTAATACATCAATTAAACGTCCTTGTTGTTATGAAGGGCGTTTTTCGTTTGAACTAAGAAATTAATTATAACTCAATAAAAACATAATGCATGAAATAGAGGTATTATGTATTTTTAAAAATAATGTCTTTCTTATAAGAAGAATGCCGTGTCCGATAGACAAGTTAATATATATCTTATTATAAAAAGGAGAGATTATATTGTGAACGAATTTCAAACTATTACTGTAAAAAGGTCTGGAAAATCCACACATATCAATAATCCGACAGAATATAAGTTAATCGGTAAAGGGCGCCAGGGGGCTGTTTTTAAATTATCTGAAAATCGTTGTGTCAAAATATATGTAGAAGAAAAATATTGTAGGCGCGAAAAAAGAGCATTAATCTCAGCACAGGATTTTAATATTGTTCCAAAAGTTTATGAAGTAGGTTCAAACTATATCGTCATGGAATACATCGAAGGCAAGTCGTTGGATGATTATCTTCAACAATTTAACACGTTTCCAGAAGATATTGCTAAACAGCTTATTCGTATTTTTACGGTAATGGAGGAAATTGGATTTACAAGGATTGATGCAAAACTACGTCATTTGCTTATGAATAAAAAAGGTGAAATTAAGGTGATAGATCATGTGTATTCATTTAGAAAGAAACACCGATACCCGATTGACTTATTTGAAGGGCTGAAAAAATTAAAATTATTTGATTCATTTATAGAACAAGTAAAAAAAGTTGATCAGGAGCAATTAAATAAATGGATGAAAAAAAGAGGATAATCATATTAAAACATGTTTTAAATGGTTATCCTCTTTTTTCTAATTTAAAATCAAAGAAATTTGTGTCAAACCCTTACTAATGACAATAGACTACAATTATCAGTGCAAAACTTTTGAGGTGACATAATTGGTGAATTATTGGGACTGTAGAAAAACAATTTTCATACTTGCTCCTAAAAATACCGATAGATGTATATTCTTTATTAGGAGGCTCAAATATGCTTATATCAGTTGTTATGGCAGTATACAATGAAGAAAATTATGTTGCAGAAGCTATTACAAGTATACTAAATCAAACCTATAAGAACCTTGAATTTATAATTGTAAACGACGGTTCAACTGATAATACAACATCTATTCTTGAACAATTTCAGGACAGTAGAATTAATATTATTAATTTGTCAAAAAATTCAGGAGTTGCAAAAGCAAGAAATATTGGTGTTGAAAATGCTACTGGAGATTGGATTGCAGTTCAAGATGCAGATGATGTTAGTTTGCCTAACCGTCTTGAAGAATGTGTAAGATTTATAAAAGAGCATCCAAACATTTCAGCCGTGAGTTCCTTGATTGAGTGTATTCCAGGGGCATCACCTATTTCAGAAGAGAAAATTCAATTTGAAGAAGAAATTTACAATCGTTTTAATACAAGTGAAAAAGTGAAAAAAGCTCTTTATTATGGCTGTCCTATTTGTCATGGATCGGTAATCTTCTCAAAAGCAATCTTTAATAAAGTGGGTGGGTATAATGCAAAGTACAAGATAGGACATGATTACGATTTATGGATTCAAATGTCAAAAATCTTACCAATTGAAAAGCTACCTAAAAAATTATATCAATTTCGCTTTAATGAACATTCAGTCTCTCGCTCAGATGTTAAAGCAACTTGTAATGAAGTTATCTTAATATCAACTATAAATATTTGCCGATCTCTTAAGTTAGAACTTGGGTACTCTCCAACTATCCTTGTTTTTGGAACAGAAAAAGCTTATAAAAATTTCAAAAAAAGAATTAAGTCAAAAGTACCGAAAAAAATTTGCTCTTTTAAACATATTATTCATGACAAGTTTAGTGATGTAAGAGAAGCTTACTCTTTATTTAATAAAAAAAAAATAGACGGCTTAATTATTCTTGACCATGATAAAGCTTATGAAGCTAAAAGCTATTTTAAAAGCAACGGTATGAAATCGAACCGGAATTTTTTTGTCATTTGGAATATAACTCAGTAATGTATGATCTTTTCCTGTTTTTATCTTAATTATTTTATTTTAATTACATGAACTAACAAGGCATGGGGGGAGATTTAATGATAATAGGAACTGTGGCTATAGCTAGCCATTTGCATAAAACGAGAATACTGGCACAATCAATAAAGAAACACATGAATAATTGTAAAGTTGTTGTCTGCTTAATTGAAGAAGCTATTCCACAGGAGTTTCATAAGTGTCATTTCTTTGATGAAATTGTATTAGCAAAGGATTTAGGGTTTGAAAACTTTTATAAATTTATTTTTCAGTATGACATGTATGAAGGTACTTTGGCTTGCAAACCACAGTTAATGAAATACTTACTGAGTGAATATCCTAAAGAAGACTACTTTATTTTCATGAATAGCGAGATGAAGGTATATGAATCTTTTAATGATTTAATTAAATTACTAAAACAACACCCTATCATTTTTACACCACATCTTATCTACTTTCCTGAGGATATAAATGAGGATTTACCTAAGTGGCATAATAAGTACGGTTTATTTAATTCTAGCTTTCTTGCAGTAAAGCGGCATCAAAAAGCAAAGGAATTTCTCTCATGGTGGGAGAGAAGATGTAATAGGTCTTGTTATATAGATCATAATAAAGGGCTATTTTTAGATCAAAAATGGTTGGATTTTGCACCATGTTATTATCCAATTTATTCTTTAGATCACCCTGGTTATAATGTTGCTTTTTGGAATTTAGATGAAAGAAGAATTTATAAGAACAGTTCAAACAAGTATTTATTTAATGGGCAAAAACTTTGCTGCTTTAACTTTACTGATTATAATTCCCATTTAATAGATAAAATAAATAAACTTATACCAGAAGAAAAAGAATTATTAAATGATCTAATATTAGAATACCAAGAAGAGCTGCAGCTTGATGAAAATAAGAATGTAGCAGCAAAGGATTGGGACTATAACTATTATCAAAGTGGAGAATTTATAGATAAGAAACTAAGAGGGAAGTATAGACATTCTCATTTATTACAAGATCAATTTCCGGATCCTTTTCAAATGAATAACTTGGCAATTCATAGTTTGAAAAAATAAATTTATCTGGAGGTAATAACAATGAAAATTGATATAGAGCATTTTCCTCCACCAACTGGATATTATTTTTCAACAAAAGAGTATTGTTCTCAGAGGAATGAAAATATTAAAACAACCCAATATTCAGAATTTAAGTTTGATCATTCGTCAAAACGTTCACTGCCAAAAAGTATTTATTCTAGTATTCCGTGGGAGTTTAATAGAGCATACTATAATACACCTTCTAAGGAATTTGTAGCTGAAATACCGATGGGGCGAGTGGTAGAAGGCTGTCATATCGTTACAGAAAACAATAAACTATTATGGGATATTTCTATTCATTATGGTCCGTATTTAACGGTTGAACCTAATAAACACCCTCTTTTAAACGTGGATCGTTTACCTCAAATGAAAGAAACTGATGGGAAAGTAGCAGCTCTCACTTTCTGTGCAAGCCAGTATTATTATCATTGGATGTTTGACATTTTACCACGTATTCATTTAATGGCACTAAAAGGCATTGAAGTCGATAAGTATGTTATTAACCGTAACGGTCCAAAACAAGCTTTTCAGGATGAGACACTGAATTTATTAGGAATAAATTCTGAAAAAATAATTGAAGCTGATAAAAACTTTCATCTAAGAGCTTCTAATTTAGTTGTTTCATCTTTAGCTGGGTATAAAGGTCAAATGCCAAAATGGACTTGTGATTTTTTAAGAAAAAGCTTTTTAGATAGTGACACCTCAAACCTAAATCATTCAGAAAATGAATTAATTTATATAACAAGACAAAATGCTAGACACAGGAAAGTAGTAAATGATTTAAAAGTACAAGAGTTTTTGAAAGAACTAGGCTTTAAAACTGTAAAATTAGAGGAATTATCTGTTAAAGAGCAAGCACGTGTATTTTTCCAGGCAAAGGTTATAGTTGGT
The DNA here is from genome assembly GCF_036663575.1 of Halalkalibacter flavus. Taxonomy (NCBI): domain Bacteria; kingdom Bacillati; phylum Bacillota; class Bacilli; order Caryophanales; family Bacillaceae; genus Halalkalibacter; species Halalkalibacter flavus. The sequence continues at coordinate 26,897 of NZ_JAWRVK010000018.1, read as the reverse complement.
GCACATGGTGGTGGGTTAACAAATCTTGTATTTTGTCAACCAAATACGAAAGTGATTGAAATATTTTCACCAGCATGGGTAGCACCGTTATATTGGATACTAAGTAACCATTTAGATTTAGATTACTATTTCTTAATTGGAGAGGGAGAACGATCACCTGAATATGTTGATGTACCGGGTTGTTTTATCGATATCGATATAAAAATGAAAAAACTAAAGAAGACATTAAAATTAGCAGGAGTTTATTAGTAGTTGAAAGGAGAATATTTTCAAATGTCTTTGTTAACTAAGGTAAGGTATACAAAGATAAGGTGGTTTCTCATATGAGCTTGGATAAAAGCAACATTATCTCGGAAAGAGAAATTAAGTCTATTCACTTGTGGATGTCAAAAATGAAAAGATATAAGGACTTAAGCCTAGAAGAGAAGATTTCTAAGTGTAAAAGAAGGTTAAAGTTAAACTATAAAGTTATAGGCAATGGTAAACATAGAATTGTGTACGATTTAAATAATGGCTATGTATTAAAAGTAGCTATAACTAATTGGGGAGTTGAAAACAATAAAACAGAATTTGATATGTATACGAACTGCCCTCGGCAGTTACGGAATAATCTTTGTCCTGTAAAAGAACATGGAGAAGGCTGGATTATTATGAATAAAGTGGATACTAATACTCCTGTTGATTCAAAATATAAGAAGAAGTTAAGACAATTGAAAAAGGAATTCATCGAAAATGGAATTAATCCTAAAGATATGTGGAGAGAAAATTTAGCTCTTTCTGAAGAGATGGAGATCATTGTGATTGATTATGGAAACTTCCACAAAATTGATTAATGTCAACGGATTGTGTAATAGGTATTTAATACCTTCTATATTCCCTCAAATAAAGGGTGTCTCAAGCTTCTCCCAACTTTGAAGACACCCTCGAAAGTTTTGAATGGATTTAGATTTTCTGCTAAATTCCACTCCAAAAATCAAATAGATTTTCGTTTTTTTTCATACCAGCACTTATTAAGTCGTTTAATAAGTCTATCTTATCTTTTGGCTTTCCTAGTACGATTACTCCATCTACATTTAATTGTTTAAAAGATTCAATAGCTTTAGAACTTGCATTTTTTTTGTTAATTGGAATAGTTTTTTTAACCTTCATATTCTTATTTGTGACTGAAATAAATGTATTACACCCATTTTCCGTTCCAACTAAGATAAAGGATGGACGTTTCCTTGTATGAGAAAAATTATTCGTTTTAAGGAATTTTGAAAAAGAAGTGAATAATTCAATTGAAGTTAATTCGTCGTTCCTGTGAGATAATGACTCTTCATAAATTCTATACTTGTATAAAACTTTTGGGATATTTTCAATTGTCCCTATATTAATAAGACGGCACCATAACTCATAGTCATATGCAATTTTATAGTTGGGATTATATTTCCCAGCTTCATAAAAAGCTGATTTGGAAAAGGTTACTGAACCATGAGTTAGAGGACAACCAGTATAGAGTAAGGATCGAATTTCTTCATGAGTAGTAAACTTGTTTCTACCTAGAGTTCTTGTTCGTTTTCTATTTTTTTTGTCAATACACTCTATAAATGAGCCTACTGCTACTAGATTGTTATTATTTTTAATATATTTTACTTGCTCTTCAATTCGCTCAGGAAAGCTAATATCATCAGCATCATGGATAGCAACCCATTCCCCTTTTGCATGAGCAATTCCAAGGTTAAGGGCATTAGCTGCTCCTTTATTTGTTTGTAAATGTATAACGTGTACTCGCTTATCAGTTATTCTATCTAAAATCTCTTTTGTTTTGTCAAAAGAACCATCATTAACAATAATAACTTCGATATTGCTATAGGTTTGTGCCAAGATTCCTTTAATTGCATCTCTCAAATACTGCTCTCCATTATGAACGGCCATAACGATTGAAACTAACATAGAAACTCTCCCCTCAATGTATTGCTTAAGATAATGTATGTATTCCGGATACCTTTGACACGGTTTTATCCCAGTCACTAAAAATGATACTTGAATATTATGGAACAAAAGATATTTTGGAGGGGAACTATGATATTAGTAGTAGGTGGAGCTGGGTATATAGGTAGTCATGCAGTGAAATGTTTACTTGATCATAATCAAGATGTGGTTGTTTTAGATAATCTTTCTACAGGACATAGTGAAGCCGTTGATAAGAGAGCCATTTTTAAAAAAGGTGATATCAAAGATGCAAATGTGTTAACGAATATATTTGAGAATTATCCAATATCGGGTGTCATCCATTTTGCTGCCAATTGTTATGTTGGAGAATCAATAATGGAACCTTTGAAGTACTATGAAAATAATGTAGCCGGAACGATATCATTACTCAAATTGATGAAAATGCATCAGGTTACCAACTTAATTTTTTCCTCAACTTGTGCAGTTTATGGAAATCCTGATGTAGAAAAAATAAATGAATCAACTCCAACAGTCCCAATTAATCCATACGGTCATTCAAAATTAATGATTGAGCAAATTATTAAAGATTTTTCTATTGCTTATAGATTAAACTATATAATTTTACGCTATTTTAACGTAGCGGGGGCAGATCATCTTGAAAGAATTGGTGAAGACCATCACCCTGAAACACATTTAATTCCAAATATACTCTTTCACTTACTTGGCAGGTCGGAACATATTACTGTTTTTGGCGATAATTATGATACGGTGGATGGTACTTGTGTTCGTGATTATATCCACGTTACTGATTTAATTAATGCACATATATTAGCTCTTGAAAGCCTTCAACAAGGGAATGTTAAAAATAAAATTTATAATGTTGGTAATGAACAAGGGTATTCGGTAAAAGAAGTAATTCAGAAATGTGAAGAGGTTACTGGTAAAAAAGCAACTATACTATATAAGGAAAAACGTAAAGGTGACCCGGGTAAATTGATCTCCTCGTCAGAAAAGGTATCTAAAGAATTAGGATGGAAGCCTAAGTACTCATTAGAAGAAATGATTGAAACTGCTTGGAAATGGTTTTCTCGCTTTCCTAACGGTTATAAGAAAATATAAAAGGGGATGTAGATATGTGCACCATATTAGAACATAAATTAACTGGGTAGGTCACGGTGGGAGTTAGAAGAAGCCCCTTTTTGGTTCAGATTCAACGCTGGTTCATGGCATCTATTTTAGGTGCCTTAGCTGTAAACTTAGCTTTTCATGATAAAAATAAAACCTTGAAGAAGTTTTGGTAAGAGAAGAGTAATCCATTTTTCTTCAAAAAGGTGACGTTTGTTGAGGGGCGAGAGCTGTTTACATAGCTCTTTCTTTGAACTAAAGAGAGCTATCGTTCAATAAGCACGAGTGGCTTTAACAACCTTTAAAAATATTATTGATCTTCCACAATCGGGCGCTTTTCTGAAATAAGGAAAGGGTCCTTCTATATGAAAAGGGCAAAGATTGTTGAGGAACGATTGGTTATAAGATGTTAGTTTGTATAAAGACTGTAAAGTTTTTCGCTTAAATGTAGTGTAGTGCTGTGTTTGGTATAAATGAAATTTGAAAATTTTTTTATATTTCTATGAACCATAGTTTTCTTTCTTCATCTTAACAAAAGTTCATTCCAAGTAGCTTCACTCCCTTTAGTTATAGTGCTTGTCCTTCCTTTTGACGTATCCTTTATTTCTCTTTGACTATTATACTTATTAATCCACAGTTTGAGGACAGATTCATTTGTTAGTTCATACTTTCTGGCAACCTCACGCAAAGAATAATTACCAGAAAGATAGTCACTTATGGCAGATTGTTTTAGTTCCCGAGTGTATGGTTTCCGAGTGGAGGATTCTTTCAAACCTTCTGTACCATATTTATCAAATTTATATACCTATTCTCTAATTGTTGATTCATACACCTTTAACAATTTCAGCTAAAGAATATTTACCCTCTTCCAACGCTTTTAATACTTCCAACTTATACTCCGGAGTGAAAGCTCTTTTAGACACAAAAATCCTCCGCTTGTTAGTAGTCAGATTTTTATTTTTTAACCTGTCTACCTTAAGGGGAGCATATCACGTTGAGGAGGCGTTATTTCGTTATATTATAATTAATTTAGCTACTCTGGAATTATTACAAATCCTTTTTATTTTATGGACAAGCTTATTTGAAATATTTGCTATAATGGACTTAGTAGTTTTATATTTACATATCTAAAAGTAATGTGTGATGAAATTTTTGGCCGTACTAATTTTGTTGCTTCAGATAGAGTTATAATGAATGAGAATGAAATATTGATTAAAGGTAACTGTCTCCTTCTATATGTCTAGCATTTAACGCAAAAAAATTTTTCTTTCTACCTGACAGAATTTTTGGCAAAAAGAAAATATTCTAGATAACTGGAATATTTCAAACGGTAGATTCGAAGTTTTTTGTATATTAGTAATTGGCACAATTTTTGCAATTGAAATGTTAGACATAATCGTTTTTCTATACTGAGAGGAGTAATGATCATGAACAAATTTAAAAAAGTTTCTATTATAGGTGTCCCAATGGATTTAGGACAAAAGCGCCGTGGGGTCGATATGGGGCCAAGTGCCATGAGATACGCTGGCTTAATTGAAGAAATTGAATCATTAGGTTACGAGGTTAAGGATTATGGGGATATTAACATTAATCGCCCAGCGAACAATGAATTAAAGGAGGGACAATTGAGGAATTTAGATGAAGTGATCAAAGTAAGTGAAGAATTGTGCAGTGGTGTCGAAGAAATAGAAGCCGAGCACAGCTTCCCGCTTATTCTAGGTGGTGACCATAGCATTAGTATTGGTTCTATTGCCGCTATTAGAAAAAGCTATCAAAATCTTGGTGTTATTTGGTATGATGCTCATCCTGATTTAAATACAGTTGAAACCTCTCCATCTGGCAATATTCATGGGATGCCGTTAGCTGTAAACATAGGAATTGGACATGAAAAATTGATAAATATAGGAAAGATTACACCGAAAGTGAAACCAGAAAATATTGTGATCATTGGTGCACGTTCGATTGATGAAGGAGAACGTACACTCATTAAGGAACAAGGGATAAAGGTTTACACGATGCATGAAATCGACAGAATGGGCATGACTAGAGTCATTGAAGAAACAATTGAGTACCTAGCTAACCGAACAGATGGGGTTCATTTAAGCTTTGACTTAGATGGAATCGATCCCTTGGATGCACCTGGAGTAGGAACACCTGTACTTGGAGGAATTACATACCGTGAAAGCCATTTAGCGCTTGAAATGCTAGCTGAATCGGAATTAATCACATCGGCAGAATTTGTTGAAATAAATCCTATTCTTGATAATAAGAATCAAACAGCGAATGTAGCCGTGGCGTTAGTGACCTCTCTATTAGGGAAGAAGCTGCTCTAACGAATGTGAATTTATCGGACAAAGGGGGGCGTTAAATGGCAGCAGAAGAAATACAACTAAAAAAGAAGGAAGAAAAGAAGAGTAGAGGGTTAAGCGACTATTTACTGTTTCTAATTCCATCATTAATTGGAATAGGGTTATTTATGGTGCCGATTTCAAAAGAGGGTTCCATCACCATTCCAGTAGCATTTATGGCTAAGCACTTAGAGGGAATGATTATTGATCATTTGCCAGGCATATTAACGATCATGCTAGCAATCGTTGTTATCTTTTCCCTTGCGGCAACTATCTCCAAGCCGATCCTGATTATGAGGAATGGATTCTTAAAAAGTCTGTTCCTTGTCCATCCTTTGTGGCTGTTCGTAAGGGTGCTTGGATTTACTTTTGCAACGATGACCTTACTGCAAATGGGACCTGAAGCGGTCTGGTCGGGAGACACAGGTGGATTATTGTTATTCGATCTTCTCCCTTTACTTTTTACCATCTTCTTATTTGCGGGGTTATTCCTTCCGTTGTTATTAAACTTCGGTTTGTTGGAACTATTTGGTGTCTTATTAAACAAGGTGATGAGACCTGTGTTTACTTTACCAGGACGTTCATCGATTGATTGTTTAGCTTCGTGGATGGGAGACGGAACTATCGGGGTGTTGCTAACGAACAAACAATATGAAGATGGTTTTTATACGAAAAGAGAGGCCGCAGTCATTAGTACAACCTTCTCCGTTGTTTCGATCACGTTTAGTATCGTTATCTTAACCTATATGGATTTAGAGCACCTATTCGTACCATACTATTTTACGATTGTACTGGCTGGTCTAGTGGCAGCGATTATTCTCCCGAGAATTCCGCCTTTATCACGAAAGCCTGATACGTACATCGTCGAAAATGAAGAGCGATTTGATGAGAACGCATTAAAGGGACAAAAAGCTTTTTCATATGGTTTAACAAAAGCTTTGGAAAGAGCGCAAAATAACAGTGTAAAGGAAACGTTAATTGGCGGGATGAAAAACGTATTAGATATGTGGTTTGCCGTCATTCCTGTTATTATGGCGATCGGAACTATAGCGCTGATTCTAGCAGAGCATACTTCGCTCTTTGCCATATTAGGTGCTCCATTTGTTCCCATTCTCATGTTGCTGCAAGTGCCTGAAGCTCATGTGGCAGCACAAACAATGGTAGTCGGTTTTGCGGATATGTTCTTACCAGCTGTCATTGGAAGCGGAATTGAAAGCGATTTAACGAAATTTGTCATTGCCTGTGTATCGGTAACTCAGTTAATCTATATGTCCGAAATAGGCGGGTTAATTCTAGCTTCAAAATTGCCTGTAAAATTTATCGACCTTGTTCTCATCTTTTTATTAAGAACATTAGTGAGTTTGCCGATCATTGTTGGTATTGCCCATCTCCTTTTTTAGATGAAGAGGCTGTCATAAAAGGTGACTTTTTACTTTTTATGACAGCCTCGAATCTTTTTATTTCGCACTAATGTCTAAACGCTTCATTCGATATTGCAAGGTTTGGCGGCTTAACCCCAATTTTTCAGCTGTATTGGTCACATGATATTTATTTCTTTCTAGTGCCTTTTTGATGTAAATCTTTTCGGCATCTAGTAAGTAATCTTTTAAATTACGTAAAGGCTGCTGCGGTTCTTTTAAATCTTCGGTTTTCAAACTATGAGTATCATAGACACTTGTAATATCAGAAGATAAAGAAACAGAATGTGATTTATGACGAAAGTGGAAAGGCAAATGTCGCACTTCGATCATGTCCTCATCTATCATTAAGTTCATAGCTCCTTCAATCACGTGTTCGAGTTCTCGAATATTTCCTGGCCAGTCGTAGCTAACTAATAGTAGAGTGACTTCTTCACTTAAACCTTTAACATCCATTTGAAAAAGTTCGTTGTATTTGGTGATGAAATGATCAACTAAAGGATGAATATCTTCTTTTCTCTCTCTTAGGGCTGGTATAAATAGGGAGACGACACCTAGGCGATAGTATAAATCCTTGCGAAGGCGATTATTAGAAATCGCTTCAATCGGATCTTCATTGATGGTTGAAATAATCCGGACATCAACTTTTCGGTCCACCGTATCCCCAATGCGGCGGACTTGCTTTTCTTGAATAGCTCGTAAAAGTTTTGCTTGTAATACGGGACTAAGAGAATTAATTTCATCCAGTAACAGGGTGCCTCCTTCGGCTTCTTCAAATAACCCAGGGCGCTCAATGGCTCCAGTATAGGCACCTTTTTTTGTTCCAAATAAAAGACTTTCAATTAAAGATTCAGGCATGGCCGCACAATTTTGTGAAATGAAAGGCGCATTAGAACGGTCGCTGCCATTATGGATGCTTTGAGCAAATAACTCTTTCCCTGTCCCGGTCTCGCCAACGATTAGCACGGAAGAAGGAGTGCGCGTGGCTCGCTTTGTATTATCAATAACTTCTTTAATGACAGGACTCACTCCAATAATACTATCAAAAGTGAAGCTTGTTTCTCCTTTACTCTCCATATTTTTCCTAATTAACCGTTCTAATTTCGTGATATCTTTTGAAATCTCAATCGCACCAATAACTTTCTTTCCTTCATACAAAGGGAATGTGTTGTTTAAAGCCGTTATTTCTTTTCCTTTATTGTTAAAATACGTTTGCTTTACATGTCTAGATTCTTTTTCTTTGTATAAAGCATCTAATAAGGTACTTCCTTGCCCATCTTCAAACATAAAAATGTCTAAGAAATTTTTGCTTTCTACATCTTCTTTTGTCATTGACTCAATTTCCGTCATTTTTTTATTGTAAATAATCGTTTGTCCAGAAGTATTAATAACATGAATTCCTACATCAACTTCGTTAATTAACGTTTCAAAGATGACTTTTTGCTGGGGTAAAGGGAGGTTTTCAATTCGGTTCATGTGTTAGTCCTCCAGTCTGTTTTTTTATCAGTTTAAACTAGTTAGATTAGTAGAGCAAATAAATTTTTCTTTATTTTTCGAATATAAAATAAAAAGGAAAAAATAATTGTCTATTAGATTATGAGAAACCTAATTCCTTATTAACTGAAAGAATGGCATGAGTTTTGCTACTTAAATATTAAATGCAAGTATGAGGAAAATTAGAAAAGAAGTGAGAGGTCAATGTAATTGCTTTAAAGCGGGACTAATGCTGAAGAGGTTGTTTGATTGATCGGACAAATATTTTTTCTTTTTGAACTGCGAAAATGAACAAAAAGAAAAAATATTTTGCTTTGGTAGTTTGTAAAAGTACTATTTGCTTATCTTGAAAGTTGGCACAGGAATTGCATTAACAAAAGTAAGATCTAAAAGTACATTTCGAAGGTAGCAAATCTTAATCTCGCTATTTCGAGCACATGATAAAAGGAGGAGACTTAAAGTGACCATGTTACAATCAACATCTTCAATTATTAAAAGAACCGACAGTCTTGGTGCGAGAAATTATAACCCACTTCCAATCGTTATTTCAAAAGCGAAGGGTGTTTGGGTGATAGATCCGGAAGGCAGAAGGTATCTTGATATGTTAAGTGCGTATTCTGCGGTGAATCAGGGACATTGTCATCCTAAAATTGTTCAGGCTTTAAAAGATCAAGCAGATAAAATTACGTTAACTTCAAGAGCTTTTCACAACGATCAATTAGCCCTTTTTTACGAAAAAGTTGCCAGATTAACAGGGAAGAATATGTTGCTACCAATGAATACTGGTGCTGAGGCAGTAGAAACGGCTATTAAAGCAGCGCGTCGTTGGGCTTATCAGGTAAAGGGGGTTTTAGAGAATCAAGCTGAAATCATCGTTTGTGAAGATAACTTTCATGGACGGACGATGACGGCAGTCTCTCTGTCTTCTAATTCTGAATACAAGCAGGGTTTTGGTCCGATGCTTCCGGGTATCAAAATTATTCCATATGGTAATATAGAGGCTTTGAAAAAGGCGATAAACGCTAACACGGCTGCTTTTTTATTAGAACCAATCCAAGGAGAAGCAGGTATTAGAATTCCAAAACAAGGATTCTTAAAAGAAGCGTATGAACTATGCAAGCAAGAAAGGGTTTTATTCATTGCTGATGAAATTCAAGCAGGCTTAGGTCGTTCAGGGAAATGGTTTGCGTGTGATTGGGAAGATGTAAAACCAGATATGTACATTCTAGGAAAAGCGCTCGGAGGAGGGGTCTTCCCAATTTCTGTTGTTTGTGCGGATCGTGAGATTCTTGGTGTATTTGAACCAGGTTCTCATGGATCTACATTTGGAGGTAATCCGCTAGCTTGTGCTGTCTCCATTGCTGCACTTGATGTACTCGAGGAAGAAAAGCTAATTGAACGTTCGAATGAATTAGGAAACTATTTATTAGAAAAATTAAAAGCCATTAGAAACCCAATTATTAAAGAGGTTCGTGGAAGAGGGTTATTTGTAGGAGTAGAGCTGACAGAACCAGCTCGGACGTATTGTGAACAACTGAAGGAAGAAGGACTTTTATGTAAGGAAACACATGAAACCGTTATTCGCTTTGCACCGCCATTAGTCATCAGTAAGGAAGATCTAGATTGGGCTATTGAGAAAATTTATCAAGTACTAGAACAGTAAGGCTAATACCAACCGTATGAGGTGAAAGTGACATGGGAGCAATAGTGGAAAAAGGGAAAGAGCCTAGCGTACTAACATCAACACAAGATATAATTCATCAGGCATTGGGGAAATTGGGTTACAGCGATGAGATGTTTGAATTACTTAAAGAGCCGATTCGGATGTTAACAGTTCGTATTCCTGTCCGGATGGATGACGGGACTGTGAAGGTATTTACAGGGTACCGTGCTCAACATAATGATGCAGTGGGGCCAACGAAGGGTGGTGTTCGCTTTCATCCAGAAGTAACAGAGGATGAAGTGAAAGCACTCTCACTTTGGATGACCTTGAAATGTGGAATCGTCAATGTTCCGTACGGCGGTGGAAAAGGCGGGATTGTCTGTGATCCAAGAAATATGTCATTTCCGGAAATCGAGCGCTTAAGTAGAGGTTACGTAAGAGCGATAAGTCAATTGGTTGGTCCTTCAAAAGATATTCCGGCTCCAGACGTGTTTACAAACTCTCAAATTATGGCTTGGATGGTTGATGAGTATAGCAGAATACGAGAATTTGATTCACCTGGTTTTATTACTGGAAAACCAGTGGCTCTAGGAGGTTCTCATGGGCGAGAAACTGCTACTGCGACCGGTGTGACGATTTGTATTGAGGAAGCAGCCAAGTTGAAACAACTTGATTTACAACAAGCAAAGGTGATTATTCAAGGATTCGGGAACGCAGGCAGCTACTTATCGAAAATACTAAGTGAACGTGGTGCTAAGATTATTGGCATATCGGATGCATATGCGGCACTCTATGATGAAAATGGGTTAGATATTGAGTATTTACTCGATAAACGGGATTCTTTTGGGACCGTCACAACATTATTTACAAATAAGATTACGAATCAAGAATTACTCACGAAGAAGTGTGATATTTTAGTTCCTGCTGCGATTGCTAATCAAATTACGAGTGAAAACGCCGACAAAATTAACGCTTCCATCATTGTTGAGGCAGCAAATGGTCCGACAACAACGGAAGCTACTAAAATACTAGCTGAACGAGGAGTTTTAATAGTTCCTGATGTCCTAGCTAGCTCTGGTGGTGTAACCGTATCTTATTTTGAATGGGTACAAAACAACTTAGGGTATTATTGGTCTGAAGAAGAAGTAGCTGAAAAGCTTAGAAGTAAAGTCGTTGATGCCTTTCATCAAGTGGTAGAGACGGCAAGACGTCACAAAGTAGATCCTCGTTTAGCGGCCTATATGATAGGGGTACGGAAAACAGCAGAAGCTTCTAGATTCCGCGGCTGGATTTAAGGAGGGAACCTCTCATGACAAGTTATATGGCTATTGCTAGTAATTCAAGCGGAGTTGTTGAAAAAGTAATGGTGAATGAAGGCGAATATGTACACGATTGGGAGCCTTTGTTTCTCATCAAGTCATCTAGTGGAACGGTAAATAAAGTGGAACTTGGGTTAAGTGGCTTCATTTCTAACGTCAAAGTTAAACGGGGAGATCAAGTCATCTCAAATATGACACTAGCAATCACTATTATTGATTTAAGTGCCGAGAGATTACGTCAATTAGATGATATCTTTGGAAACCAAATTAAAACATTAATGTCCAACCCATTAAACATAGCCGAAGCTGTAGCAGAAGCGGATCTTTTAATCGGTGCTGTCCTAATTCCTGGTGCAAAAGCTCCTAAACTTGTAACAGAAGAAATGATAAAAGCGATGAAGCCAGGTTCTGTCGTCGTAGATGTAGCAATTGACCAAGGTGGAATTGTAGAGACAGTTGATCGTATTACAACGCATGATAACCCAATCTACGAAAAGTACGACGTTGTACATTATGCGGTGGCAAACATGCCTGGAGCAGTATCAAGAACATCAACGATTGGTATAACGAATGTTACAGTTCCTTACGCATTACAGATTGCAAATAAAGGTGTATCCCAAGCCATTTCCGATAATCATTCTTTGAAATCTGGATTAAACGTAGCAAATGGTGAAATTACGTACGAAGATGTCGCTAAAGATCTTGGATATAATTTTGTTTCACCAGATAAAGTTTTTGAAAAGGTTCCTACAGCATAAGCAGAATAATATATAATAAATTAGATGACCTTAAACGTTGATTCATAAAAGCTAGTTAAAGCACGCCTCTCAGAAGTGAGAAGGTGTGCTTTTTTAATATTTTAACTTTATAGACCCAAGTTTCACTAAAAGTACAGTAAACTTCTCTTGAACAACAACATGACGATTCTAAGAGAATAACTGTTCAAATTTGGGATGAAAAAGCTGAATGAAATAACCCGTAGTGAAGGATAGCAGAACAGTCGCTATTCCAATCGCCCTACTGAAGTAAAATGCAAGAATTAGTGCGAAGCTTTCTGCGATTACCAGTAGGGTTGCTGCTTCATTTTTTGATAAATCTGTCCAGTAGCCACTCATCAAGTATGAGTAGAAGATGACTTTTTTTGATGGATTTCCGGTAGCTTCCGTCTGTAGCCAATTTTGCTAGGGTTAGTTCGTCGGAGAAGCTAAAGCGTCACGTTAGGTTTTACCAACTCTTCATGAATATAATCAAAGTTCAACGGTTGTCCTCCAGTAACCTCAAAATTCTTCTCGGGAAAAGAAACTCCTCAATCCATTTATCCGTCATTTCTCCCACTAACGGACAAACCAATCCCTTCTTTTCGGCTAGACCGATGCTCTCCATTACTTTTTGACGAGAGTTAGCTGAATTTGCGGCAATGCCTCTGAGACTAATCCCCTTATCTGTAATTCCAAAATCTTTTGATAATGAATCATACAAAAAATACTTGATATCACTATCGTTGCATTAATTAATTCATAATATTAAAAAGACTCTAAATCTTCAATAATCTTATTTTGTGCAAAGAAAAAGTCCTTTATAATGGATAAGTCAGGTGGTAATCCCGTCCAAATCCAATAATAAAGGACCATCGCATGGATAAGATTACACGAAAAACTTCATTTGGACAATGGTTTTCAACAATAAATCTTCAATTATTTGAAGAACAAGTGAAAACATTGAAATTAGATTTTTATACAAAGAAACTTACTACGGAATCATTCTTGAAATTATTACTTTTTGCACAGCTGGAAGAGATAGAAAGCCTCCATGCGCTAAGCGATTGTCTCTTTGATGATCAACTGCAAAAAGGTATTGATCTTGATTCAATCAGCATTTCGCAGCTTTCACGTCGATTAAATGGAATGAATCCAGATTTATTTCAAAGGTTATTCCTTGATTTAGTCGGACAAATACATGCCAAGACACATTACACAAAACTAATCATGCCATTAAAAATCATTGATTCAAGCACCATGCCACTAAATCTAACCAACCATAAATGGGCTAAGTTTCGCAAAACAAAAGCTGGTGTGAAGTTACATTTGCGGCTTGTTTTTATGGAAAAAGGGGTTTCATATCCCGAAAAAGCATTAATTACAACGGCAAAAGAACATGATCGTAATCAGCTAGAAGTCATGATTGATGACAAAGAATGCATGTATGTGTTTGACCGCGGTTATCTCGACTATGAGCGCTTTGATCGCATGACTGACGATGGCTACTTTTTCCTTTCTAGACTACGGAAAAACGCTGTAATACAGGAAGTTTACGATTTTAAACTACCTGAAGAATCATCTGTTTTATCCGATCAAATGGTGTTGATTGGAACACCTCAAAATCGCGCTGAAAACTACTTTCGGTTATTAAAAGTGATCGACTCAAAAGGAAATGAACTTCATCTGATCACCAATCGATTTGATTTGAGTGCCGAAGAAATTTCAGAGATGTACAAATCACGCTGGGCAATTGAATTGTTTTTCAAGTGGATAAAACAGCATCTCAGGATCAAAAAGTTCTAAGGTCATAGCGAATGGGCGATCCAAAACCAAGTGTTTATCGCACTTATTGTTTTTTGCCTACATGTTCTCGTTCAAATAGAGACGAAAAGTAAGCGAAAAACCTTACAAATTAGCCGTTATTTAAGGGCTGCTTTATGGAAACCAGCACATATTTGGCTACGAAAGATTGAAGGAAAAACCATCCCTTAAAAGAATTTTGTCGTCGTCGCACCAGTCTAATTGTAAATTAATTTCCAAATGAATAGGGCCACCTTTGATTGGTAATTTACCTTTTTGGCTCTTAGTAGGTTAGATAATTAAACTGAAAATTACGACAATATTTATGCAACACTAGTGAATTTTAATAAATCATATAAAATGCGTAATTTCTTTTGGGTAGTATAGAAATTAAGTAAGATATTAAAGTTGAGTTTAACTCTTGTAATTGGGTTACATTTTATAATGAAGAAACACGACTTACTTTTAACAGAGGTATTGTTATAATTAATTGTAAATTAACCACGTTACCACACAATACAACAAAGGGAAGTAGGAATTCTTCTAAAGGTGTATTGCCAGATAAAACTTTTACAGTAAAGGTGAAAGCTCTTATTCACATACTCACCTTGTGTTTTTGAAAAAACAGAGGTAGATTGTAGATCACATCCACTATCTCTATTTTACTATATTCAAACATATTGAAAAGTCATGACCTGCCTAATATGGAGGTCATGACTTTTTTTAATGTTTATAGTTCAACTTAATCATTTATGATTTTTAAGTCGAAAGGTGTCTTATATTTTGAATTAAAAGAATATAAACCACCACTAAAAATTACCGGTAAATATTGGTGGAATTATTGTAATAAAGTACACACCAATTGTTATGAAAACGGTTTCTTTAATGTGGTTTCTGATAGAAAATAAACATGTACTTAATAAATAAGGGGGAGGCAAATTGAAAAAGTAGAGTTCTTTATCCTAAGGCCTTACTAGATATGGCTGATATTAAAGAGCAATGGTACTTCAAAATGTTAGAAAGTAAACGTTTGCTTAGTTATTAATGGACATGTAATTTGTTAAAGGGGGATTAGTTAAGATGAAAATCAAAAAAATTATTAACGTATTAGCAACAGGTTTTTTATCAGCAGGAATTCTTGCGGCGTGTTCTGCTCCGCCACAAAGTGCACCACCAGCAAGTACTCCAGTTGAGGGAGATGGAGATAGCGATAACGAAGTCATTGAATATGAAATCACTCCTGAAGAAGGAGCGGAACTGCTCGTATGGGACAATGGTGATGAAAGTCGAGAATGGGCTGAATATGTTGCTGAGAAATTTACTGAAGAATATGGTGTTCCTGTAACCGTAGAAGAGATGGGGCATACGGATGCACCGGGCGTTTTACAAACGGATGGACCAGCTGGTCTTGGAGCGGATGTGTTTGCAGGTGCTCATGACCATGCAGGAACTATGGACGCCGCAGGACTTATTGTTGAAAACTTCTTTCCTGAGTACTATGAAGAGAATTTCATGGAAGCGGCTGTCCTAGGAACATCAGTAGATGATACATTGTACGGTTATCCTTATGCGATTGAAACGTATGCACTTTATTACAACAAAGATCTTGTAGATGAAGTACCCGAAACTTTTGAAGAACTCTTAGAATTATCAAAAGATTTTACAGATGTAAGAACAGATCACTACGGTATCATGTTTGAACCTGGAAACTATTACTTTACCCATGCTTTCTTAGGTGGATATGGAGGCTATGTTTTTGGTGAAGACAATACTGATCCATCGGTTACTGGATTAAATAACGAAGGTGCTGTTCGTTCTGGTGAATTTATGCGTGAAATAAGAGAAGCGAGCTTGCCCCTGAATACAGAGGACATTACAGGAGATATTATTGGAACACTTTTCAATGAAAATCAAGTCATGTTCCGTATTTCTGGTCCTTGGGATGTTGCTGCACATAAGGAAGCGGAAGTGAACTTTGGTGTGGCTCCACTGCCACTATTAAGTAATGGCGAACATCCAACGAGTTTCTCAGGTGTAAAGGGCTATTATGTAAGCGCGTATACAGATTACCCTGATGCTGCTGCTCTTTATGCACAATTTGCAACGAGTGCGGAAATGCTGGAAAAACGGTTTGAAATAACTAATGAATTACCACCGCATTTAGCGTTACTTGAAAGTGATGTTATCTTAGATGACCCAATTTTATCGGCTTTCTTAGCACAAGCACAATTTGCACAACCAATGCCAAATATTCCTGAAATGCAAATTGTATGGGGTCCAATGGGGGATGCATTTATTAGCATTTGGAATACGGACCGTGATGTTCAAGAAATCCTAGACAGTGCAGTAGATCAAATAAGTGAGTCAATTGATGTGTTAAGCAACTAGTGAAATGAATATCCCAAGTTTGGGAGACCAACTTGGGAATTATTTATAAAGGAGGCTGGAAATTATGGCAGGATTGCCTGCTCCGAAATTAAAGCGAAATGATCAGGAGCTAGAATTAAAGCGAAATGATCAGGAGTCAGAATTAAACCCAAATGAACAGAAGCCAATAAAAAATGTATTTAAAACGAAAGCATATATTGCCTCTTTTTTATCTTTGATCTTTATGGGATTGGGACAGCTTTACAATCGACAAATTGGAAAAGGTCTCTTTTTCTCAGTTTTATGGCTCTATATTCTCATTTTTTACGCTCAACCTTTTCAGTGGGCGATGTGGGGGCTTAGAACTTTGGGAGAATCCCCTCAAATTCGTGAGAGGGGAAGGGTTGTTTTTGAAGGGCATCATTCTATTTTCCTAATGATTGAAGGAATCATTGCTTTATTGATTGCAATAGTTATTTTATGTATCTATGTTATCAGTGTACGTGATGCCTATAAAGTTGGGAAAGCAAGAGATAAAGGGGTTACACCACGTACGTTAAAACAATCGCTTCAAAATAGTTGGGAAAATGGGTTTGCCTATATTTTATTAACTCCAACTGTTATTTTTACATTATTTTTAACGATATTACCTTTAATCTTTTCTGTTATGATTGCTTTTACCAATTACTCAGGACCCAACCACTTACCTCCACGGAATTTAGTCGATTGGGTGGGCTTTCAGACCTTTACTGATCTCTTTAATAGGAACTCGTGGAGTAGAACATTTTACGGTGTATTTATGTGGACAATTGTTTGGGCAGTACTAACAACCTTCACCACATTTTTTGTAGGTTTTTTCTACGCGGTTTTGATCGAGTCAAAAGGGGTTAAATTCAAGAAGTTTTGGCGTGGAATCTTTATTTTACCATGGGCAATTCCAGCATTTGTTATGATCCTAATCATGCGTAATATCTTTAATGGACAATTCGGGCCAATTAATAAATATATTAATAATTTGATTGATCAATTTCCAATATTAGCTGAATGGGGACTTAGTGCAATACCTTTTTTCACCGACCCAACATGGGCAAAGATCATGTTAGTCGTTGTAAACATGTGGTTTGGATTCCCGTTTTGGATGATCTTGATGGCTGGTGTTATGACAGGGATCGATAAAGAACAATATGAAGCGGCTGAAATTGATGGTGCCAACGCTTGGCAGAAGTTTCGCAGTATTACGTTTCCAGTTGTTATGTTTTCGACATCACCATTGTTAATCATGAGTTTTGCAGGAAACTTCAATAACTTTAATATGATTTACCTTTTCACGGAGGGGCGTCCAACGAACTCCGATTATAGTTATGCTGGATCTACAGATATATTGATCAGTTGGATTTATAAAATGACTTTTGATCATAATCAATTTGCAATGGCATCTGCTGTTGGGTTGTTAATTTTTATCGTAGTGGCGATTTTCTCAGTATGGAACTTCAGTAAAACAAGAGCATTTAAAGAAGAGGATATGATGCGATGATGAGCAAAAAATTAAAGAACTTCATCCGGATGTTTGTCATATATGGAGTGCTGGTGGTAACAAGTATCATGATTTTATATCCGGTTTACTTTGTAATTATTGGTTCATTAAACCCTGGAAATACGCTATACGCCACGAGCTTACTTCCTGATAACTTATCATTAAGACACTATATTTATTTATTTACTGAAACCGATTATCTGCGTTGGTATATGAACACATTGAAAATTTCGTTTTGGAATATGCTTATTTCTACCTTTTTAGTGTTAACGGCTGCTTATGCTTTTTCGCGCTTTCGTTTTCCTGGTAGACGAGCAGGGTTAATGGCAATTCTAGTTTTGCAAATGTTTCCAAGCTTTATGGCGATGATTGCGATCTATATTTTGCTTCTACAAATGAATTTATTAGATAACCATTGGGGATTAATTTTAGTTTATGCTGGTGGGTCAATCCCGTTTGGAGCTTGGCTTGTAAAGGGATATTTCGATGGAATGTCCAAAAGCCTAGAAGAAGCTGCCAAAATAGATGGAGCCGGTCATTTAACGATCTTCTTTAGAATTATGATGCCTTTATCCTTACCGATTATGGTATTTATCGCAGTGATGAACTTTATCGGGCCATGGATGGACTTTATTTTAGCAAGACTAGTACTCAGATCGGATGCTAATAAAACACTTGCTGTTGGTCTTTTTGAAATGGTGACAGGACTTGGTAACACTGAATTTACGACTTTTGCAGCGGGAGCAGTACTCGTTGCCGTTCCAATCACAATTTTATTTATGGTCCTTCAAAAACCGTTAACAGAAGGATTAAGAGCAGGAGCGAATAAAGGTTAAATATTCTGTTTCTTAAGGCGAAATGATAAATGGCGATCTTGACCTTTGGGTGCAGGATCGCCATTACTTTTTCGCAACATGATCAGATAACAGAAAAAGCGTGTGAAGTTGACGTTAGCTGTTAGCATGTTTTTTACCATAAAGCATACTAACATTAGTAGTACAGAGCCCGGCCAGGGTTTGTGCTACTATTTTTTATAGTAGAAGTGAAGTAAGGTCGAACCCCCCTGGGACCATTATTGAGTCTGTAATTTTCTTCTTAAGTGAATCTATATTCTCTATTTTTACGTCAAATGCAGAAATCATTAATCTAGGAAACATTTTATTATTGTTAACGATAATGTTAGAACCAGGCCGGGCTACGAACCTTGTTGTCATAAATTCATTAAAAGCAGCAGGAGCTGTTAGATTTCCAGTTTATATCGGAGTACTATCTATGTGGGGTGTTGCTGTACCAGCTGCCTACTCCCTAGGGGTGTACTTTAGCTTAGGTCTAAAAGGGATTTGGATCGCTTTTATATGTGATGAATGGTTACGCGGGATTGTAATGCTATTACGGTGGCGCGGTCGACAATGGAAAAAGTTGCATTTTGTGAAAAGGAAAGAAGAGCGACAACATGTAAAAAGTGGAACTTAATTTTTTATCTACAATGAAAAACTAATTAATTAATAATGGAACAGTTACAGGGAGATGACTTATGTTAATAAAGAAAATGAATTTTATTTTAGCAATAGCACTTGCTGCTACACTTTTGCTAGCTGGCTGTACAGAAAATGCCAATCATTCAATATCATTTGAGAAAGAAGATCTGAAAACAATAGAACCACACGGGGTATATTATGAAATGTTCGTAAGGGCTTTTTATGATTCTACAGGTGATGGGATCGGGGATTTTAAAGGGGCTACATCGAAACTTGATTACTTGCAAGAGTTAGGTGTAGAAGGAATTTGGTTGATGCCAATTAATCCTTCGCCTAGTTATCATGGCTATGATGTGATCGATTATAAAGATGTTAATACAGATCATGGGACAATGGAAGAATTTAAAGAATTTGTGGAAGAGGCAAATAAAAGAGGAATAAAAGTCATTAAAGATTTTGTTATTAATCACTCAAGTGAAGAACATCCATGGTTCCAAGCGGCCTTACAAAATGATGAAACCTATCGAGACTATTATGTATGGGCAGATGAGGATACAAACACAAGTCAAAGTGGAGAATGGGGACAACAAGTATGGCTTCCAGCAGAGAATGGTTATTACGAAGGAGTGTTTTGGCAAGGAATGCCTGATTTAAATATGGATAATCCAAAGGTAAGAGATGAGATTTATGAAATAGGAAGGTTTTGGCTTGAAGAGGTTGGAGTGGACGGCTTTCGGTTAGACGCAGCCAAACATATTTATAGTTCTTATCATGGCAGTGATTATCAGGAGAAGAATCATGAATTTTGGAGGGAATTTCGAAGTGAAATGGAAAAAGCTAATCCGGATGTAATTTTAGTAGGAGAAGTTTGGGATACTGCGTCAGTTGTAGCACCTTATTTAGATGGAGGCCTGCAATCAGCATTTAACTTTGATTTATCCGATAAAATATTGGCTTCTGTAACATCGGAGAGAGATGCAGGTTTAGTTACAGATCTTGAACGAACAAGGAATTATTTTAGCAAAATGTCTAATGATTTTATTGATTCAACTTTTATCACCAATCATGATATAAACCGAGTGATGAGTGAAGTAAATAGCAATATGAACCATGCAAAAATGGCGGCTGCATTATTGTTAACATTACCAGGAAATCCTTACATTTATTATGGCGAAGAGATTGGAATGGAAGGCAAGAAACCTGATGAAGATATTCGTTTGCCAATGAGATGGTATGAAGATCCAAATGGAACCGGACAAACTACATGGAGAAAAGATCGATACCACGGTGGGGAGACAGGAATAGGAATTAGTGTTGAAGCACAATTATCGGAGGCAGACTCTTTGATAAATCACTACAAAGAATTGATACATGCTCGTCGTGCTAGTGAAGCCTTAATTGCAGGGGAAATAAAAAGTACGGTGATTAACGAAAGAGGGATCTTAACGTTTGAAAGAGTAACAGATCATGGTGAGAAGTTGGTGATTCACAATTTAACTAGTGAAATAAAAGAGATAGACTTAGAAGGTGATCTAAGTAACTACAAAGAATACTATTTTTACCTTGGTCATATTGAGGAAATAGAATTAAAAAATAGTACATTAAAAATACCCGCTTACACAACTGTGATTTTACAAAAATAATATAGACTAACATCATTCCAGTTATTGGAGCGGACGGAATTATCGAGATGTTAGAGTTGATAGAAGAAGGGAAATTATCAGGAACAGTAGCACAGAATCCTTATGACATGGGATATTTAAGTGTTGAAGCTGCGACGAAAGTAATGGAAGGTGAAGAAGTTGAAAATAATATGGATAGTGGTGTAGACATTATTATCCAAGGAAATGCAATGCAAAGGTTAGACTTTCAGAGAAGATTGTTAAGGTGAAATAGTAACTTCTTTGCTAGTTAACTTCAACCTTTTAAAGAATAAATGTTTTTTACCGGGTCCCAATAAGAGTCATTTCGAAAAGGGAAAGCTGAACCCATTTTTAGGAAAAGGGTTCAGCTTTTTCTGTAATTATTGAGAAGATTCCTACTACTTCTAGTTACTAGGGGATATACTGAATGATCTAAACAGGGAGTACAAAGTTCAATATCAATGAGTTTAGCACTCAAGTTTTTTTTGGTTTGCCAGTACTATGACCGACGATTAGATCTACTTGCTTGGATATGGATGTGGGAGTCAAATTAATATCGGATATACGTTCTATAAGCATATCTACTAGACTTCTACCTTGCCATTGGAAATCATGGTGAACGGTGGTTAGACTTGGTCGTGTATTTTTAAAGATATCCATATGACCAAAGGAAACTAAAGATATGTCATCGGGAATGCTGTATCCCTCATCTAACAAGGAGTTTAATGCAGTGACAGCTGTTATTTCATTAGAAATTAACAGGGCTGTAGGATGGTCCTCTTGGTATAGATTTTTCACGAAATTGTAGCTGCTTTCATAGGATCCTGGAATCTTAAGTATATTGTTTTGATTGAGTGGAAGATCGTATTCTTCAAA
The DNA here is from genome assembly GCF_036663575.1 of Halalkalibacter flavus. Lineage (NCBI taxonomy): Bacteria > Bacillati > Bacillota > Bacilli > Caryophanales > Bacillaceae > Halalkalibacter > Halalkalibacter flavus. Next base: position 5,139 of record NZ_JAWRVK010000018.1, on the reverse strand, counting down.
GGCTCTTTTAAAGCCTTTGATTCTTTCTTGATTAAACGAGAGAATATTCCCTTTTACATCTCCAACAATTAGCTTTATATTCTTATGTCCTAGGTCTAGTAAATATTTTGTAGCAATATAACCACCATCAGCATCATTAAAAGTTACATAGTTGTTATTGTGCTCATTTGAGTATTTCATGTTATAGACATAAGGGATGTTTTCATTGTCTAGTTTTATGCTTAGAGTTTCATTCATTGTAGAGCCCAGTAATATAAAGCCATCGGCCGTATTTTTTTTAATAACATCAAAGTAAGATTCATAATTGATTCCAGCTGGATTAATGATTAAAGTATGGTACCCGTAGCTTTGTGCTCTCTCGGTTATAGCTTTTAACAAAAGTGGATAAAATGGATTTAAAATTACTTCACTGAACTCTTGTTGAGAAACAACTAAACCAATGATGTTATTCTTCCCCGATTTTAGTGATCTTGCAGTCTTGTTTGGAACATATCCTAATGCATTAATCGATTCAAGCACTTTTTTTTTTGTTTTTTCACTCACCTGTGAGGAATTGTTTAATACTCTAGAAACAGTAGATTTTGTGACGTTTGAGTGCTTTGCTACATCGTAAATGGTTACTTTTTTTATGATAATCACCTCTTTTAGTACCGATATTTTTCGGTATCGATCCCATTATATATCATATACATTAATAAAAACAATCACTTAAAATGAAACGGCTTACAAAAAAATATTGACTTTCAAAAAAGTATGAATTAGTATTTACTTACAACGTACCGGTACCGTTCCCGGAAACGGAAATGATTTTTGGACTAATAGTGATAATCAGTTTTAACGGGTTTTGTTTTTAAAAAAACAATTTAATGGTATCGTTCCCGGAATAGGAGGGTGGAAGAATTTAGGGGAATATTCCAGTGTAGTAGGGGAGATGTTGTAGCAAGAAAATGTAAAGGGTGATTCTTATGACCGGGAAGGTTTCTTCAAAAGATAAGTTTTTTGGTTGTATTGCCGGTGTACACGTCGGGTCTTCGATGGGTGCTATAGTTGAAGGCTATAATGGTTGGGATTATGAGAGGATTGAAAAAGAGTTTGGTACATTAAATCAATTGCTTCCTTATGAACACTATAAGAATGGGTGGTTGAGGGAACCTGGAACAACAGAAGATGGTGTGGAAAGACAAAAGCTAATGATTACAGCAATTATGGAAAAAGGAGATAGAGTAAATGCTGAAGATGTTAGACGAATTTGGGTTAGGGACATTCATCCCAACGTAGCTGGAGTTATATCTGAACCCTTTGAAGCGGAGCTTTTGACGATGGCCAAAAGCAAAATTTCGGCTAAAGATATTGGGCGGTATTGTGATTATGCTGGATTAAATAGCTTTGCGCGGTCCTGTCATCCAATTGGTTTAATCAATGCGGGAGATGTTGAAAGTGCAAAAGAGGATATCTTGGAAGTCGGTCAATTATACCAAACAACAAATAGCCGAGGTTTAAAATGGGCTTGTGTAACAGGGGTAGCTATAGCGGAAGCAACGAAACCTAATGCAACGGTTGATTCGGTAATAGGGGCTATATATGATCATTGTGATAAAGATGAAGTTGTGAAGGAAATAGATAGAGAACTTAATAGAACGTCTCATTGTAAAGACTTTAGAGAGTTAAGAGAATATTTTGATGGCGTCTATAGTGGTGAAGGAGTTCCTTACTATATGAGCTATGCAAATGAAGTTGTAACTAAGGGGATTTGTGTATTTAAAATGGAAAAAGGAGATTTATACAATTCAATGATTTCAGCGGTTAATTTAGGAAGAGATACTGATTGTGTTGCGGCTGTAGCAGCTGGAATAGCGGGATCTTTGACAGGCAGCAAGTCGATGCCAAGGAAATTCATTGAACAAGTTGATGATGCAACAACTCTCATTCCTAATACCAATTCAAGAAGAACAATAAAAGAAAATGCAGATGGTTTATATGATGCATTCCAAAATCGTTTAAGAAAGATGCAACGTTACGTTGAAGAAATGGGGGAACAATCGACTCATAACAATACTTTTCTTATGGAAGAGAAGTAATTTACTAGATGTTTGTAAGCGTTGTCTGTCTAGTTGACCTAGTAACGGTGTAAATAATTAGAAATAAATTAAGTGATTTAATTTTAGGAGGAAGAAAAAATGATAAAAAATGATGTAATTACTGTGGGTTTAATTGGTTTAGGTCAGATGTCAGGGGGGCATCGTAAAATGATTTCTGAAATAGAACATTTTCAAATGGGAGCACTCTGTGAGGTTAATGAAGAAATTTTGCATCAGATTGGTGATGAAGAAGGGGTTAGTAAAGAGAAACGTTTTACGGATATGGAAGCGTTGATTGCAGATCCAGATGTTGACGCGGTTGTTTCGGTTGTACCTAATCACTTACATGCTAGGGTAATTGAATTATGTATTTACTATCAAAAGCCGCTTATGGCTGAGAAACCTTTTACCTTAGATTTTAATGAAGCAGAAAATTTAACTGCGCTGTATGAAAAACAGCCAATTCCCGTAATGGTTGGGTTTAGTTATCGTTATGTAGCTTCCTTTCGCTACGCCAAAAAGCTAATTGCAGAAAATAAAATTGGTCCAATTCGTCATATTGCCATTCGGTATCTACAGTCAGGTGGAGCAGCGTTATTTGAAAAGCCTTATGCATGGCGTTTTAATAAAGCGGTTTCGGGAACAGGTGCACTAGGTGATTTAGGCGCCCATATGATTGATAGTGCTCGATTGTTCGTAGGAGAATTTCGTGCTGTATCAGCACTTATGGAAACCTTTATAACAAAAAGAAAAGATCCAGTCAGCGGAGAAACGAAAACAGTCGATGTGGATGACTTCACTAGTTTTCAAGCGGTTCTTGAGAATAACGTTATTGGTAATTTTGTCACGACAAGAAATGCCGTTGGATCTGGGAACCAGCACGAAGTAACGATATATGGTGATTATGGTACGATTCACGTTAACTGTGAGAGACCGAATGAGATTGATATTTGTGTTAGGGATGAAAAGGATGAAGAAGGCGCAAGACCTGTGTTTAAAACGGAGATAGTGCCTGATAGTTATAGAAAACAACAATTCCAAGATTTTGCCGATTTAGTCACAGGCAACGAACAGCCAAATACGCCTACCTTTTATGATGGTTATCAAAACCAAAAAGTACTTGATCGAATTATTCAGTCTGCTGAAACCGGTCAAACTGTGAAGGTCGATTAATTAATTCTTTGGAGGTTGTTATGACAGTAAAGATTGGAATAGTCGGAGCAGGTTCATTTGCTGATGTTTGGTATCTTCCTATTTTACAAAAGTATCCGAATGTTCAATTACAGGCTATATGCAGTCCAAGTGGAACGAGTGCTCAAAATCTAGCAAATAAATACAAGATTCTATCAAGCTATCAATCCTATCAAGAGATGTTTGAGAAAGAGGAGTTGGATGGCATTTGTATTGTAACGCCTAATGAATCACACTATGCGATCGCGCTAGAAGCAAGTAAACATGGGATTCATGTAATATGTGAAAAGCCATTAGCGATGGATTCCGATGAAGCTTATTCAATTCTAGTAATGGCTGAAGAAAACAACATTATTCATGGTGTCAATTTTACCTATCGTGAAAACCCAGCCGTAAAAAAGCTGAAGGAGCTTCTGGAGGAAGGGTTTATTGGAAAAGTATATGAAGGGAAATTTCAATACACTGGGGCTTATGGGTTATCAGGTCCCCCTGGTTGGCGGGGGACGCAATCAAAAGGAGGAACGGGCGGGGTTCTTGCTGATTTAGGTTCACATCTGATTGACCTAGTTCAATATGTCTTAGGTGAAACTGTGAACAGTGTTCAATCGTCACTCTCCTTTTTACATGAGGGCAAATTAAAAACATTTCATGAGATGGATGGTCATGATCAATCAGCAGACTCTGTTTATTTTAACGCTACTTTTCCAACTGGTGTCCATGGCTCTTTTTATACTAGTTGGATTTCCTCTCAGGGGAATAGAAATCAAACGATTGAGCTTTCTTTTTACGGAAGCGATGGTGCGCTGCAGCTTCTCTCGAGTAAATTAGGAATACAGTTAACGTACGCCCGAGGAAAAGAATCGTGGCAAGAGATGGACGTAGAGGGTGTAATCAAATGGGATGATGAAGCCAAACCAAGTGAAGAGCGATTTAGACCGTGGCGTTTAACCGATCGGAATGAAATATGGAAATGGGTTGATTTAATTCTCGAACGAAAAAGTGGTCGAAGTGAAAGATCCACGGTGATTCCTACTTTTAGAGATGGGTACTCGGTGCAAAAGGTTATTGATGCGGTGATTCAATCAGCAGTATTAAAAAAAGAAGTTTGTGTTGGAGAATTGACAAAGCCGAATAACGAGTAATAGTAATAAGAATCTTTTAAATTTATATATGACGGAGGTATTAACGAATGATTAAGGTAACAGTATGGAATGAAAATCGACATGAGCAAATAAATCCAAAGGTACAAGAGGTATACCCAGAAGGGATTCATACGGCTATTGCAAGTTTTTTAGAAGAAGAATTTATTGTAAGAACGGCAACCTTGGATGAACCTGAGCATGGATTAACAGATGAAGTATTAGATGATACGGATGTCCTTATTTGGTGGGGGCACATGGCACATGATGAAGTTGAGGATCGGATTGTTGAAAAGGTGAAAGAACGAGTACTAGACGGAATGGGATTCGTCCCATTGCATTCCGCTCACAACTCGAAAATTTTTAAAGTTCTTATGGGAACAAGAACAGGGAAATTAAAATGGCGTGAGTCTGATGATACAGAACGCTTATGGGTAGTCGAAGCGGGCCATCCAATCGTTGAGGGAATCCCAGAAGTCATTGAGCTGGAAAAAGAAGAGATGTATGGTGAACGTTTTGATATCCCTCAGCCGGAAGAATTAATTTTTATTAGTTGGTTTTCTGGAGGAGAGGTATTCCGTAGTGGTTGTACGTATAAGCGTGGGAAGGGAAAAGTATTCTACTTCCGACCAGGTCATGAAACGTACCCGACATACTATCCTGAAAATAACCATTGGTAGAAGTGCATTTTTGGCATACGAAACTAGACCTAGCAAAATCTTTTAAAAAAA